>NZ_JBBNLR010000005.1:0-107826 GCF_040092375.1 Collinsella sp. CLA-ER-H5 | reverse complement strand
CTTCAGCGGTGCCAGCAAGGTAGGGATCGCGCAGGCAAGCCTCCTCCTTCGCGTTCAGCTTGACCTTGTGAGGGACGGTGCGGTTATTTGCAAATCCGTGAGAATCGCACCACGCCTTGGAATATGAATCCGTGCAGCGTCCGCGCTCAAAAAGGGATATATCGTAATTTTCGTCGTAGTTGCCTCCGACGTAGATCTCGCTGCTCTCGGCGGGAGACCCCTCGTCGGCATAGGCTGCCGCAACGGGCACAAATGGTGTCATGACAAGGGAGAGGCAAAGAGCTGCTGAGACGATGGAGGGCAGGCATTTCTTCATGGCTGGCTCCTTAATCTGGCCTTTGATAGTTACTTGATGTCGCCTTCTTCCGCTTTATATCCGTTGTATTTGGCGTATTTCTTTAATAAGGCAAGAGGTTCTTCCTCTCCTTCGGATAAGCCGATGATGTTTCCTTGATCATCCAGTATGAATATGGACGGAATATGCTCAAGTTCATATTGGTCATACACGGTCTTATCTTAATTTTTGCTGATGGCTCAGGCAAGGCGGGGCTTACGTTCGAGGCGACCAACAATGCCCTGGCCCTACAGAGAATAAACGCCACGAACACGCACGCCGGCGGCTGGGAGAAGTCCGAACTCCGCGGCCGCCTCAATACCGGCGACCTCTGGTCGCTTTTGCCTTGCGAACTCCAGTCCAAGGTGAAGTCCGTCACGAAGATGACCGACAACCTGGGCGGCGGCAAGGCAGGCACCCCCTCGGCCACGACTGACAAGGTCTTCCTGCTCTCGATGACTGAAGTCTACGGTGACCTCCAGTCTGACGGCGCCCAGTACGAGTACTACAAATCCAAGGGCGTGACAACGTCGAACTATTCCAGTGCTTCGTCGAGCAGCTATCACTGGACTCGCTCCGCGCATCCGAGCAACTCCGCTTCCTTCCGCTGTGTCCACAGCAACGGCAGCTATGACTACTACAGCGCGACGAACATCTACTGCGTGTTCTCCGCCTTCTGCTTTTAGCCTCATCTGCAACCAATGAAAAGCCCGTGCGATTCTGCGCGGGCTTTTCATTTGGCAACCAAACGAACGATTCTCGTCTTGAGGCATAGTTATCGGTTTGAGGAGAAATGGGGTCATACAGCGGCTCTCAGAGCGCCTGCCGCACTCCCCTGCCATTACCCCTGCGGCGTCCTCGTATAGAGCCCGTCCCGCTTGGCGTTTCGTTGCAACAGCCCACTTGTCCACCGATTAAGTGAACTACTGGAATAAATACAGTGACACGCTTGTACGTTACAGTCGCTATATTGGCGTAAATCGCCGCGATAAATGCCGCCAATTCTCGGCGTGTACCTGCTGCGCGTATGTAGAATCATATCGCGCTAATAAATCGGCTCAAGCGCGTGCAAAACACGCAAGTAACCGCACAAAGCGATTATCGCGCAGGTAGATTTTTGGCACCCTGTTGCTTAATCAAAATTAAGCAATTGCTTAAAACAAAAAAGGTCAGGCACTAGGTGCCTGACCTGCAAACTTCTGGTCGGGACGACTGGATTCGAACCAGCGACCCCTTGACCCCCAGTCAAGTGCGCTACCAAGCTGCGCCACGTCCCGAAGCTTTTATTTGTTGCTCTGCTCTCGCTCGCAACAGGGAGTATATTAACCCGAAACTTTAGACTTGTGCAAGAACTTTTTTACAAATTTTGAAGCAAGTCCAAAATTGTATCTGCGAGCTGGGGTTTTGTTAGTACGGGAAGTTCTTGCGTACCCGCTGTGCTCACGATCCAGGCCTTGTTGGTATCGGTTCCAAAACCCGAATCGGCACGCGAGACATCGTTGGCGATAATGGCATCGCAACCCTTGCGGATGAGCTTTCGCTGCGCGTACTCCACGACGTTATCAGTCTCTGCCGCAAAGCCGATCACGCATCGCTCTCCCTTTTGGCGCGAAAGTTCGGCCAGGATATCGACCGTCTCGACCAGTTCGATGTGGTCCAATCGTTCGTTGGCCTTTTTGAGTTTATGGTCGGCAGGGGCTGCGGGGGTGTAGTCGGCGACGGCAGCCGCGCAAATGGCCGCATCGGCCGTCTGGAAGGCGCCCAGCGCCGCCTGCAGCATCTCTGCGGCGGTCTGCACGCGCACGCACTCCACGCCGCGGGGAACATCGAGCGATGTCGGCCCCAGCACAAGCGTAACCGCAGCACCGCGGCGAGCGGCCTCCCCCGCCAGGGCGATGCCCATCTTGCCCGACGATCGGTTGCCGATAAAGCGCACGGGGTCGATCGGCTCGTGCGTGGGGCCGGCGGTTATCACAATGCGCTTGCCTGCCAGGTCTTGCGGGACGGGGTTCAGCACCTCGCAGACGGCCTCGACGATGTCCTCGGGCTCGCTCATGCGCCCCGTGTCAACGTCGCCGCAGGCAAGGTAGCCGCTGCCTGGTCCCACCACATGGACGCCACGGTCGCGCAATGTGGCCATATTGGCCTGCGTCGCCGGCGCCTTCCACATGCCGTTGTTCATAGCGGGTGCGATCACGATGGGTCGCGGCGTGGCAAGCAGCGTGGTGGAGATGAGGTCATCGGCGATTCCGTTGGCCATCTTGGCGATGATATTTGCCGTCGCGGGCGCCACGATCACAAGATCGGGCTCCTGCGCTAGCGAAATGTGGTGGATGGGGTCTGAGGGATCGTCGAATAGGCCCACGGCAACGGGCTCGTTGGTGAGCGCACGGAAGGTAAGTGGTCCCACAAACTCGGTGGCATGCTCGCTCATAACGACCTTGACGCGCGCGCCGCGCTTTTGCAGCAGGCGCACGATATTGCACGACTTATAGGCGGCGATCCCGCCGGTAATGCCCAGCAGGATCGTTTTTCCCTCAAGTTGCATTGAATTGTTGGATGCCGCCGTCATCATTTAGGCTTCCTTGCTGGGAAGCACCAGCAGACGGTGGCAATACGGGCAGTGCGCGATCTCGCTACCGTCGTGGTTGAGGTCGCTCATGGACGATGCCTGCAGTGCGGTGTGGCAGATGGTGGGAATGTTGCCCTTGATGGTCTCGACGGCCAGGCCGCGGAACTGCTTGAGCAGGCGCTCGTAGTCGGTGAGCACTTCGGTCGGCAGCGTGGCAGCCAGCGCAGTGCGCTCCTTGGTGGCGGCGTCAATCTGTGCCTGGAGGTCGGCGGCCTTGGCGCGGGCGGCCTTGGTGTCGGCCTTCACGCCTTCCTCGAACTTGGCGATGATGGCCTGCGCGCGAGCCTCGCGGTCGAGCGCCTCCTTATGGGCGATGACAACGTCCTTGCGGGTATGCTCGATCTTGTCCAGACGCTTGGCCAGGGTGGCGAGCTCGTTCTCCAGGTCCTGAACCTCGCGGTAGTCAGATCCGTCAACGTGGCGCTTCTTGGCGGCCTCGATGGCGTTATTGGTCTGGATCTCGGTAGTGTTGAGGTCGTCGAGCTCAATGTCCAGATCCTTGCGCTGGGCGTAGAGCTTGGTCATCTCGGACTTGAGCTTAACGTAGGTCTTGCGCTTGGAAGCGAGCTCCTTGAGCTCCGGCATATTGGCAAGTTCGCTCTTGTTGCGGGCGAGCTCCAAATCGATCTGTTGCAGCTTGAGTAGCGTAGCGCCGGCGCTCATAAGTTCTCTCCTTTTGTCACAGTCCACCATTGGCAAGGGTTCAGTATTTTAATCGCATGACGGGGGTCGACCCCGGCGTCAACTGCAGAGTTCATCAATATATCAACGAACGGCTCCTCGGAGCGGTCGTGGCCGAGCAAGATCACCGGTAGCCCGCGCAAGGCAAGGTCTTGCGCCACATGGTAGCCCGCCTCGCCTGTCACGATGACATCTGCGCCTGAGGCGATGGCGAGCTCTCCAAAGTCGCCCAAGGAGCCGCCCAAAATGGCGACGGTGCGGCACGGGTGATCGGCCTCGCCCCAAACGCGTGGGTCGCTGCCGAAGGCCGTGGCGGCGCGAGTGGCAAGGTCGCGCAGGCTGCAGGGCTCGTCGAGTGTCGTAAGGGCTCCCAGGCCGCAGGCCTCGGGCTCGGCCACATGCTCCAGTGAGCTCATGGGCTCAGCGCCCAGCAACTCACTCAGACGAACGCGCGCCTCGTGCGAACGGTCCAGGTTGGTGTGGAGCGAGATGATGCTCACCCCGCAGCGGGCCGCCTCGTAGAGCGCCGCACTGCACTGGGGACGTGTCGCGCTGGGCGGGCAAAATGCCTCGGGTGCCTTGATGTAGACGGGATGATGCGTGAGCAACACGTTGGCTCCGGCTGCCAAGGCGCGGTGCACGTTGTCCCTGGTAGCGTCAAGCGCGCAGGCAACGCCGCGGATCTCGTCATCGGGGTCGCCAACGGATAAGCCTACGTGGTCCCAGGGTTCGGCGTCCGCCTTGGGATAGCGTGCAAGCAGGGCGCGCTCGAGTTCGGCGACGATCATGCGGCGCCTACGATCGAGAGGAGCGTCTGGGCAAAATCGTCCAGATCGCCCGGATTCACGCGGTCATCGAAGGAGATGCGCAGTGCGCCCAGCGCCTGCTCGCGACCGATGCCCATCGCGCTCAAAACGTGGCTGGGGTCCATGCTGCCGCTCGAGCATGCCGAGCCTGCCGACACCTCAAAGCCGGCGGCGTCGAGCTTGATGATGAGCTCCTCGGAGTCCATGCCGTCAATGTAGATCGATACCATGCCGGGCAAACGGTCGGCCTGCGTGTAGTCACCCATGGTGGCGTGAATGCGCGGATGGGCCGTAAGCGTGGCGTAGAGCTTGTCGGAAAGGGCTTGTAGCTTCTCGCGCTCCTCGGCCACATGGGGCGTCAGCGTGCAGGCGGCAGCGGCAAAGGCGAGCTGCGTGCGCAGGTCCTGAGTACCGGCGCGACGTCCGGCTTCCTGTCCACCGCCAAAGATGCGGGGGCGCAGCGGCGTGCGGTTCTTAAGGTAGAGCGCGCCGGATGCCACAGGACCGCCAATCTTGTGTGCGGCAACGGACATAGCGTCGACGCCCAGCTCGGTGACATCGAGCGGAATATGCAGATAGCCCTGGATGGCATCGGTGTGGAACAGGGCGCCTGCGGTGTGCGCAGCCGCGGCAAGCTCGCGGATGGGCTGCACCACGCCGGTCTCGTTGTTGGCGGCCATGATGCTCACGAGCGCGACGTCGTCGCCGAGCAAGTCGCTCAGCGCGGCGGGCTCGATGTAGCCCGCACGGCAGGGCTGCACCAGATCGACGGTAAAGCCGGCGGCGCGCAGCAGCGGCAGGTTGTCCAGAATCGAATCGTGCTCGATGGCAGATACGATCACGCGGTTGCGCTTGCGGTCGTGCTGACGGGCGCCCTCGGCAAGGCCGAGGAGCGCCAGCTGGTTGGCCTCGGTGCCGCCGTTGGTCAGGACGATCTCGGACGGGCGGACGCGAGCGCCAAAGCTGCGGGCGATCTCGCGACGGGCAACTTCCAGGCGTGCGGCGGCCTTGCGGCCAAGCGAGTGCAGTGAGTTGGGGTTGACGCCCGCAAGCTCGCTGTCGTCGTACTCTCGCTGCGCAAGGAGCGCCTCGGCGCGCATGGGCGTCGAGGCGGCATAGTCAAGATTCACGGGTATGCGGTTTTGACCTGCGGTCATAAGGATTTATGCCTCCTGTGCGGCCTCGTTGCCCAGCTTCTGCAGCAGCGCAACCTCGGCGGCGGGATCTTCGGACTTAAATACGGCGGAGCCGGCTACGAGCACGTTGGCGCCGGCCTTGACGACCTCGGCGATGTTCTTAGAAGAAATGCCGCCGTCGACCTCGATCATGGGCGACACGCCGTGGCGCTCACACATGGCCTTGAGCTCGTGCAGCTTAGGCAGAGTGCCCGGGATAAAGCTCTGGCCGCCAAAGCCGGGGTTCACGCTCATCAGCAGCACCATGTCGACAACGTCTATGATGCTCTCGAGCACGCAGACGGGTGTGGCGGGGTTGAGCACCACGCCGGCCTTGATGCCGCGCTGCTGCAGATGCGTGAGCGTGCGATGCAGGTGCGTGGAGGCTTCGTAGTGCACGGTGATCATGTCGGCACCGGCGTCGGCGTACCAATCGACCGTCTCGTCGGGGTTCGACACCATCAGGTGCGCGTCGACCGGTACATCGGTGGAGCGCTTGACGGCCTTGAGGATGTCAACGCCAAAGGTGAGGTTGCCGGTAAAGTGACCGTCCATGACGTCGAAGTGCACGTAGTCGGCACCGGCGATCTTGTCGAGCTCGCCCTTGAGGTTGGCCATATCGGCCGAGAGGACGGACGGAGCGATTTTGATGGAACCCATGGTAGTAGCCTTTCTGCGCTAGTCGGTGAGTCCGTAGAACTCTTGGGAGGGGACGCGGTCGGTAAGGATCTCGAGCGCCCTATCCAAAGTAACACCGTTGTAGAGCGTTTGCTCCACGGCAAAGGTGAGCGGAATGTCTACACCCAGTGAACGGGCGAGCTCGCTGACACTGCGGGCCGCAACGGCGCCCTCGACCACCATGTGCGTGCGCGTCTGGTATTCGTCGAGCGACACTCCGTGGGCAAACTCGTAGCCAAAGGTTCGGTTGCGCGAATGCTCCGAGGTGCAGGTGGCAATGAGGTCGCCCATGCCGGCAAGACCCATGCAGGTCATGGCCTGGCCACCACGGGCGTGCACCAAGCGGCTGATCTCGGCCAGACCGCGCGTCATGATGAGGGCGAGCGTGTTATCGCCCGCGCCGGAGCCGGCGGAAATGCCGCACACGATGGCGATGACATTCTTCATGGCGCCGCAAACCTCGACGCCGGTCATGTCCTGCGACAGGTAGATGCGGAAGGCCGTGGATAGGAGCAGGTCCTTAAAGGTCTCCCCTACCTGCGGATCTTTGCTGGCGATGACGGCGGCAGAAAGTCCGCCGCGGCAGATCTCCTCGGCATGGTTGGGGCCCGAGAGTGCCGCCACGCGCGCATCGTTGCCGATCTCGCTGGCAATGACCTCGCTCATGAGCAGGCCGGACTCGGGCTCAATACCCTTGGTGAGGCAGAGCACCGGGGTGTCGGCGGCGATACAGGGTGCCGCCTGATGGCATACGCTGCGTAGGTGCGTGGAGGGCACGGCAAAGATAATGACGTCGGCGCCGTTGAGCGCCTGCGCCAGGTCCGTCGTGGCGACGACGTTGCCGGGCAGCTCATATCCCACCAGATACCGGGGGTTACGGTGCTCGCCATTGATGCCGGCGGCCGTCTGCTCGCTATGGGCCCACATGGTCACGCGCTCGGCTCGAGCGGCGGCAAGGCCGGCGACGGCGGTTCCCCAGGAGCCGGAGCCAATCAGCGCAACATTCATGACTCTCTCCTACTTATCGTCGGGCTCGGTGACGCGCTTGGTAAACGAGAGCTTGGACTCCTTGCCCGTCATGAGCTTTTTGATGTTCGCACGATGGGCCCACACCACGGTAATGCCGATCAGCGCCATGCAAAACTTAAGTCCCAGGCTGCTGTACGGAAAGACCGCGCAGGCGGCGATGGGAAGGCCGATGGCCGCGGCAAGCGAGCCCACCGATACAAACTTGGTGATGGCGACGGCCACGATAAACATGCCCAGCAGCGAAAGCCCAATGGGCCAGTACCAGGCGAGGATGACGCCCAAGCCCACGGCGATACCCTTGCCGCCGTGGAAGTTGAGGTAGGGCGAGAAGATATGGCCCCATACGGCCGCCAGGCAGATGACGCCGAGCATCCAATCGCCGGCAGCACCGGGAGCCATAATGCTCGGCGGAAAGCCATAGCCCACGCCCGCGATAAGCGGACGGGCGATGATAACGCAGATGGCGCCCTTAAGGCAGTCGAGCAGCAGCGTGAGCGCGGCCACCTTGGGGCCGGCTACGCGCAAGGCGTTGGTGGTGCCGATATTGCCGGAACCCGCCTTGCGAATGTCGGTGTGGTTAAACACGCGGCCCAGGATCAGGCCAAACGGAATCGCTCCGATAAAGAACGAGACCACGGCGCAGATGGCGGTCAGCAGAATCGGATTATGCATCCTTTTGCTCCTTCTTCCTAAAGAAGAGTCGAATGGGCGTGCCGGAAAAATCGAAGGTCGAGCGCATACGGTTCTCCACGTAGCGCTGGTAGGTGTCGTTGACCAGGTCGCTGTGGTTGACGAAGAACGTGAACGTCGGCGGGTTGACGCCCGTCTGGGTCACGTAGTGCATGCGCAGGCGGCGCTTGCCGTCCACCACGGTATGACCGAACTCGCGCAGGTCGGTGAGGAACGTGTTGAGGCGCGAGGTGCTGATCTTTTGCGAGCGCGTCTTCTCGGCTGCGTCGACCATCGCCCAGATCTTCTCGACGCTGCGACCGGTCAGGGCCGAGATGCGCAGGTACTGAGCCCAGGGAGCCATAACACCCAGACGGCGGTCGACGGTCTCCATGCAGGCCTCACGCTTGCGGTCGTCGTCGAGCAGGTCCCACTTGTTGAGCAGCACCACGATGGCGCAGCCGCGCTCGATGGCCAAGCCCATGACCTTCTGATCCTGCTCGGTGACGCCCACGGAGGCGTCGACGACGAGCAGCGCCACGTCGGCGCGGTCGATGGCGCGCAGGCCGCGGACCATGGAGTAGTACTCGATGTTCTCGTACACGGTGCTCTTCTTGCGAATGCCCGCTGTGTCGACCATTCGGTAGTGCTTGCCGTCGCGCTCGACGACGGTGTCGATGGCATCGCGCGTGGTGCCGGCGATGTTGGACACGATGGAACGGTCGGCGCCCAGGATGCGGTTGAACAGCGAGGACTTACCGGCGTTGGGGCGGCCGATGATGGCCACGTTCAGCGCATCAGGGAACTCGTCGGCGATCTCGTCCTCCTCTTTGGGCAACAGGGCCACGATGTCGTCGAGCAGGTCGCCCGTGCCGTGGCCATGCAGGGCCGAGAGCGGCGTGGGCTCGCCGATGCCGAGCGAATAGAACTCCCAGATGTTGTCATTCTCGCGATCGGGGTTGTCGAGCTTGTTCACCAGCAGAAAGACCGGCTTGCCGCAGCGCTTGAGCATGCGGGCGACCGACTCGTCCTCCTCGGTGACGCCGGTGCGACCGTCGACCACAAACAGGATGACGGCGGCTTCCTCGGCGGCGGCAAGGGCCTGGTCGCGGATGGACGTGGCAAAGACGTCGTCGCTCTTAAGCGGCTCAATGCCGCCCGTGTCGACGATGGTGAACTCGCGGCCGTTCCAATCGGCCGTGTGATACGAGCGGTCGCGCGTGACGCCGCGAGACTCGTGGACGATGGCGTCCGAGGTCTGGGCCAGGCGGTTAACGAGCGTGGACTTGCCCACGTTGGGGCGTCCGACGACGGCGACGATAGGTTTCATCTGCTCTCCTTTAATGGATAGGGTCAGCGGGAATAGTTGAATTGGCGGGCGTTATGCCAAGGATGTGCTCCAGGGTATCGAGCAGCTCATGCGGCATGGTCGACACCACATGAACCTCGGCGCCGCGACTGGTAAGGCTTGCGAGTAAATCGTCACGATGATACTCGTCAAGCGTCATGCCGTCAGCGTTGAACATGAGCTTAGGCACAAAGAGCATAACCCCCGACAGGTCTTTCGGCAGCTGCTCAAGGATATCGCTGGCGACGATGAGGCCGGTCACGTCCACGTTACCGCCAAAGTAGCGGTTTTTGATGGCCGTGACGGTGCCGGAAAGGCCCTGTGGAGACTCCACGAAGCGGGCCACGGTATCGCGTGCGCTGACGCCCGAAAGACATACCAGGCGCTGGTCGCGGGCGGTCATAGCCTTGCGAACGCGTGCCAGACGCTCGGCGTCGGCGGCAAGGACATCGTCGGTCTCGTCCAGATAGGAGCGGATCATGCCGATGCCGTCGTAGTACTGCGGGTAGCCGTCGTAAAAGTCTGCCTCGGGCGGCTCGATGCCGGCGTCCAGATAGAACTCGTCGCTCATCTGGAAGGTATGGCGGCCAAATCGCTCGAAGGCACGGTCCTGGAAGGGCCGGATCATGGCGATGGTCTCGCGCGCCAGCTCGGGCTTGTCGCTGTAGGACCACGTAAAGCGGTTCTGATGCTTGGTAAAGCCCAGTGGCACAATGCCCAGGCTCGTGATCTGTTCGTGCTCCTCGCAAAAGCGCAGAGTCTTCAGCAGTTCCTCGCCGTCGTTCATGCCGGGGCACAAAACGATCTGCGCATGGATTTCGATACCGGCGGCCATGATTGCCTCGAGCACATCCATGCCGCGCTGGGCGTTGCGGCCCATCATCCGGCGGCGGACATCGGGGCTCACGGCGTGGACCGACACGTTCATGGGGCTCATGTTACGGTCGATGACGTTTTGCACGTCCTCGTCGGTGAGGTTGGTCAGCGTGACGAAGTTGCCCTGCAAAAAGCTCAGGCGATAGTCGTCGTCGCGGATGTAGAGCGTGGAGCGCCCGCCCTTGGGCAGCATCGTCATAAAGCAGAACACACAGGCGTTTACGCAGGTACGCATGCCGTCGAAGATGGGGCCATCGAACTCAAGGCCCCAGTCCTCGCCGGGAAAGCGATCGAGCTCGACGGGGGTGACGGTGCCGTCGCGCGGATCGAAAACCTCCAGCTCGACGGTGTCGTCATCTGCCTCCCAGAGCCACACGATCATATCGGTCAGTTGCTCGCCGTTGACCGTGAGCACGCGCATGCCCGGCTCGATACCCACATCCCATGCGGGCGATTCGGGGCGCACGTTTTTAACGAGCGCGCCCTCACCCGGCTCGGGGTCGCGGCTGCGCCCGTAATCGGCCACCTCGGCGGCGTATGCGGGTACGGTCTGGTCCATGATTAGCGGCAAAGCTCCTTGATGCGCTCGACGGCGCGCTCGATGTGTTCTTGTGGGGTAGAGGCTCCGGCGGTGATGCCGATGTGGCGTGCGTCGGTAAACCACGCGGCCTGAAGCTCGGAAGCTTCCTCGATGTGATACGTACGCTCGCAGGCGTTTGTGCAAATCTGCGCCAAGCGGCGAGTGTTGCCCGAGTTCTTGCCGCCAACCACGACCATACAGTCGCAGCGGTTGGCAAGTGCGGCTGCTGCCTGCTGTCGCTCACTCGTGGCGGCGCAGATCGTATTGATTACACGCAATTCCTGCACGCGCGGGGTGATGGAGGCGACAACCTCGGCCAGGTTCTGCGCGGTTTGGGTGGTCTGCACTACCAGGCCAACCTTGCCCTTGAGCGACAGCTCGTCGGCGTCGGCGGCACAGCTCACGACTTGAGCGTCATCGCCGGCGTGGCCCAGAATGCCCTCGACCTCGGGATGGCCCGGCTCGCCCACGACGATCACACGGTAGCCCTCGCGCACCAGGCGCTCGGCGGCTACATGGACCTTCTTAACGTAGGGGCAGGTGGCGTCGACCACGGTAAGGCCGCGCTCGCGAGCGGCGTCAATGACCTGCGGCACCACACCGTGGGCGCGGATGATCACGGTGCCAGATACGGCATCGTCCAAGGTGTCGGCCAGACCGACGCCCGCCTCGGCGAGCTCGCGGACCACGATGGGGTTATGGATGAGCGGACCCAGCGTGTGGACCTGAGTGCTCTCTTCCGCCTGCGGGGCGGCCGCCAATGCCATATCGAGCGCACGCTGCACGCCGTAGCAGGTGCCGGCGTGGGCGGCGATTTCGATGGTGGGGGCGTCTGCCTTGCCGGGCACGGCCTCGGCGGTGTTCATGACTTCCTCGCCCATGGCTAGAACCTACCCGGGTGCTCGGCGCACAGGTCGTCGCGCATGGCGTAGACACGACTCATGGCCTCGGACTCAAACCATGCCAGACGCTCCTTGCGCGTGAGCTCGGCCGGTGCATCGGATAGCGAGATGGCCTTTCCGGCACGGATCCAGCACTTTTTGGGACGCATGATCTTTTTGCCCGCAGGCGTGATATCGGACCAGCCGCAGATGGCGAGCGGGTTGACGGGCGCCTTGCCCATTTGGGCGATAAGCGCAAAACCGCCGTGGACCTCGGGCTTGATCTCGCGCGAGCGGATGCGAGTGCCCTCGGGGAAGATCAAGACGTCCTCGCCGCGCTGCAGCGCATGCTGGGCGGCACGCAGACACTTCATGTCGGCCGTGCCGCGCTCGACGGGAATACCGCCCACGCGGCTAAAGGCCCAGCGCACGATCTTGCTCTTGGCGAACTCAGATTTAAAGATAGGGCGCACACGGCGGCCGCCGAAGAACAACGCCGTCTCAACGGCCAGCAGCTCGGCCATTGAGGTGTGGTTGCAGATGACCACGCTGCCGCGGCCTTCCTGCCGCTCAAACAGCAGGTCGCTGTCCTCGACCTTCCAGCGCCACATGAGCTTGGAGAAGACCCACAGGATGCCCATGACCACGGCAACAGTGCCGCGTATGAGCGCCGGGAACTCGGCGTACGGGGCGTTGTAGTAATCCTCGGGCGTCTGCTTAAACAGGCGCATGGGCTACCTCCTTTGGTTGATGAGGTCCTCGATTATCGAGACGACCTCATCGATGGTGTGGGCGGTGGAGTCGACGTGCACGGCGTCCTCGGCGGGCACGAGCGGCGCGACCTCGCGGCTGCTGTCGAGCTTGTCGCGCTGCTTGAGGGCATCGAGGGTTTCGTCGACCTCGGCTTCGAGCTGCTCTTCGCTGAGCGGCTGGGCGTCGTTTTGGTGGCGCTGCAGCACGCGGCGACGGGCGCGCTCGCGCGGGTCGGCGGTCAGGAACACCTTGACCTGCGCGTTGGGGAACACGACGGTGCCGATATCGCGACCTTCGGCCACGATATCGCGGTCTTCGGCTGCGCGGCGCTGATGGATGAGCATGGCGGCGCGTACGCCCGGGTAGGCCGAGACCTTGGAGACGTTGGCGTCCACCTGCGGGGTGCGGATGGCAGCCGATGCGTCCTGGCCGTCGATGGTCAGGCGCGTGTCCTCGCCGGTGCCGTTGGTAAAGCGGATATCGATCTGCTCGGCGAGGGCGTCGATGGCAGCCTCGTCGTCCAGGTCGATGCCGCGGTCGAGTGCGGCGAAGGTGACGGCGCGATACATGGCGCCCGTGTCGAGCTTGTTAAAGCCCAGCTGGCGGGCAATCTCCTTGGCGATGGTGGACTTGCCGGAACCGGCGGGGCCGTCGATGGCGACGATCATGCAATGCTTCCTTTCGGTGGTTGACGTTCTGGTATGGGACGCGGGCGCTGCTCGCTGGCGGGCTAGCTAGCCCGTGTAGCGCTCGCGGTAGGTGTTGCGCTTGGGCGCGGAGCCATGGCTGCCGTGGTGACGTGCGTGGCTCGCGGTGTTGGTCGCCGGCGCGGCGCGCTTGGAGGCGGCCTGTTTGGGCGGGATGCCGCCGGCCTTGAGGATTTGCACCTCCCGGTCGGTGAGCTCGCGCCACGAGCCCTTGGCCACGTCCTTGAGCTCCAGGCCGGCAAAGTTACAGCGATGCAGGCGGATCACCGGATGGTGGATCTTGCTCAGCATGCGCTTGACCTGGTTCTTGCGCCCCTCGCGGATGATGACCTCCACGGCAGTGGTGCCGGGCTTTACGCCTTGCGGAGCCACGGCCTCGGCCTCGCGCGCGCTGATGACGCGGCAGATCGCCGGCTGGCACAGGCCGTCGTCGAGCTCGATGCCGCGACGCAGCGGTTCCAAATCGCGATCGGTCAGGGGGCCGTCTACCAGTGCCTGATAGGTCTTGTAGACATGCTTGCTGGGGTGCAGCAGATCCTGCGAAAGGTCGCCGTCGGTGGTAAAGAGCAAGAGGCCCGTGGTGTCGCGGTCCAGGCGACCCACCGGGAAGAGCCCCGGAAAGCGGTCGCGCGGGACCAGGTCGGCCACGCAGGGGCGCTCCTGCGGATCGCTCATGGTGGTGAGGTAGCCGGACGGCTTATAGAGCATCAGGTACACGGCGCCCTGGTTGAGCTTGACGGGCATGCCATCGACCTCGATATGGTCGCGGTCGACATCGACCTTGGTGCCCAGCTCGGTCGCGACCTGGCCGTTGACGGTCACGCGTCCGGCAGTCATCAGGTCCTCCGAGCCGCGGCGGCTCGCCACACCCGCGCGCGCCAAAAAGCGCTGCAAACGCATGGTGTGCGGGTAGACGGGCTGGGCGTCGCCCGCGGGCATTGTGGCGCCCGTGGCGCTTGCGATGCGCGTCTCCTCTGCTTCGTTAGTCCTCGTCATGCATGTCCTCCGAGGTGTCACCGGCGGCCAGCAGCTCCTCGCCATCGGTGTCCTCAACATCGGTATCGATCAGTTCGCGCTCTTCGTCCAGGTCCTCGGCCTGCTCCTCGAGCGTGGACTGAATGCTGCGGCCGCTCAGGCGCTCGCGGATAAACTGGCGCGATTGTTCGTCAGGGGCAAACTGCTCTAGATCGGGCAGGTCGCGAGTGGAGCGCAGGCCGAACTTTTCCAAGAAGGCGTTGGTCGTGCCGTAGATGATGGCCTGACCGCGCTCGGGGTCGCGGCCGAGCTCGCGCACCAGGCCCTTGTCCACGAGCGACGCAATGACGCCGTCGGAGTTGACGCCGCGGATGCCCTTGACTACCTCGCGCGTGACGGGCTGGTGGTAGGCGATGACGGCCAGAGTCTCGAGCGCTGCCTGCGACAGTTTTTGCGTGTCCCAGCTCAGCACGTAGGCCTCGACCACGTCGTGGTAGGCGGGGTGTGTAAACAGGCGCCAGCCACCAGCGACCTCGCGCAGCTGAAAGCCGCGGTTGGCCTCCTCGTACTCAACCTTGAGCTCGGCCAAAAGCGACGCGCACTCGCCCGGGGCGATATCCAGCGCACCTGCCAGCGCGGGTGCGCTCACGGGGTCGCTCGACACCAGCAGCAGCGCCTCGAGGGCGCCTTTGAGGCTGTTTGCCTCTAGCGTGGAAAGGGTTGACATGGTTGGTCGCTCCTATTCGGTGAGCTCGGGGCCCTCGCCGGGCACGTATGCCTCGGCGCCCTCGACGCGGTTGATTTGAATGGTTCCAAAGATCTCGTCCTGGCTTAGCGTAAGCGATCCGCGCTTGGCGAGCTCCAGCATGGCCAGGAAGGTGACAACGAGCTGCTCGGTGGTGGCGTCGCCGTCCAACAGTTCTCGGAAGGTGCAGGTTTGGTGCGCCATAGTAAAGCGATCGACCGAGGCCACTGTCAGGTCGAGCGGCACACGATGCGGTGCCACGTGCTCGGCCTCCAGTAGGAAGGTCTGGCGCTTGCCGTCCAGGTCGGCGCAGATGACGGCCAAGCCGCGCAGGGTGATGCCGGCCAGGTAGTCGGGCATAAGGCCTAGGAACTCGGGGTCGGGGCCGGCCACGCGCGGATGCATGCGGCTCTCGGCCTGCATGCGCGCGCCAAGGGCTGCCGCCGCGCCCTTAAACTGCTTATAGGCGATCAGGCGCTGAATCAGGACCTCGCGCAGGGCGTCGCCGTCGAGTGCGCTGAGCTCCTCGAGGTCATCGTCATCCTCGTCATCGTCGTCTGTCTTGCGCGGGGCTTCCTGGGGCACCAGCGAGGCGGCCTTGATGTCCAGAAGGGTTGCCGCGACCAGCAAAAAGTCGCTCGCCACGTCCAGGTCCAGCGCCTCGATGCGCTCGACCTCGGCAAGGTACTGCTCGGCCACCTCGCTGATCGAGATGGCGCAGATATCAACTTTTTGGCGGGTTACCAGCTGCAGCAGCAGGTCGAACGGTCCGCTGTAGACCTGCGTCGACACACGATACGACATCTTCGACCTCCTTTGACGGCGCCTTCGCGGCGCGGTTTGGGTGCATGTTGCGACCGTTATGCGCGGTCGACCTGTAAGTTTACCCTAGATGCCGGCGATTGCGAAGTCGAGCAGCCGCTCAGCCAGCGGATACACGGTAACGTCGAAATAGCGGCCGATCACGTCGATGCCGGTCCACATGGGCAGCAGATACAGCACGATGATAAGGATCGGCATAGCGTATTGCTGCAGACGGTAGTAGTTGGCGAGGGCTTTGCCTTTGAGGAAGGGCACGATGATTGACGAGCCGTCGAGCGGCGGGATCGGGATGAGGTTAAAGAACGCGAGCGACAGGTTGACCACGATAAAGGTGGCGCCGAAGTTCATGATCTGCGACGCCACGGCAAAGGACATGCTGGCGTAGAGATTGCCGTACGCTGCGTGCATGAGGGCTGCGGCGAGGCATGCCAGTGCGATGTTCGATGCGGGGCCGGCTGCGCTCACCAGGACTTCGTCCCGCTTGGGTTGCTTGAGGTTGTTGAGGTAGACGGGCACGGGTTTGGCAAAGGCGAACACCGGGCCGCCGGCCGCGAGCATCAGCAGCGGCAGGAGGACGGTGCCAAACGGGTCGATATGGTTGAGCGGGTTGAGCGAAACGCGGCCGCGTGAACGCGCCGTCTTGTCGCCGAGCGCCCAGGCCGCGGCGGCGTGTGCACTCTCGTGGATGACGATGCCCACGATGACGGCGACAGCGCTGGCGAGCAGGTTCATGAGGTAGCTGCTGGACATGGCGCTCCCCTAGCGGACGCGACGCGAGGCGCGCGTGAGCAGGTAGTCGGCCACAAACAGGATGACGGCGACGATGGCGTAATCCAAGCGGAAGACACCGCCAAAGGGCGAGGTGATAACGCCGTAGCCGGCGATGGCGCTCGGCAGGGCGCGCGAAAGCTCAACGACAAAGCCCACGATCTGCAGCTTGGCGGTGAGGCCGCTGAAGCACAGCAGCACGGTCATCGCGCTCATAAAGATGCCGCAGATGCGACAAGCGATGGCTATGATGCTCATCGCCACGGCGGTGGCTTTACGAGAGTTCACGCGCGGTCTCCTCTTCGATCTGGGTGGAAAGCTCCAGCCATTCGTCCTCGAGCTTGGGCAGCTCTTGCTTAAGGCCGTTATATTCCCCCAGCGCGGCGTTGAACTTGTCCTGATCGGCATAAAGCTCTTCGCTTGCCATCAATTCCATAAGCTCGTCATAGCGGGCACGCTTTTTGTCCAGCTCTGTCTCGATTTTCTTGAGCTGGTTGCGCACGCCCTTGAGCTTTTTGTTGAGCGCGGCGCGGGCCTGGGCCTCGGCGCGCTTTTGCTCCTTGGTCTTTTTGCCCTCGGCAGGCTTAGGCGCCGCGGCGGGGGTGTCGGCCTGGGCGGCGCTGGCTTTAGTGGACTTGGCCGCGACAGGCGCGCTCTCCCCTGCCGCCTCGGCGGCGGCGCGGGCTGCGAGGTCCTCGCGCTTGTAGAGGTAGTAGTCGTAGTCGCCGTCGTAGACCGTGACCTTGCCGTCGCGGATGTCGATGACGCGGTTGGCAACGGCGCGCACTAGGTGCTCGTCGTGGCTGATAAGCACGATGGTGCCGGGGAAGTTTTGCAGGGCGTTCTCGAGCATATCCACCGAGTCGATGTCCAGGTGGTTGGTGGGCTCGTCCAGGCACAGGAGCGCCTCGGGCGCCACGAGCATCTTGGCCAGGGCCAGACGCGCTTTTTCGCCGCCGGAGAGGACGCGGACCTGCTTTTCGATTGCGTCGTTATCGCTAAACAGGAAGGCGCCCAGCAGGCTGCGCTGCTGCGGAACGGTCCACTTGGGCGTGACGGTGTCGATTTCTTGCAGGACGGTGTTGGACTCGGTCATGCCTTCGAGCGCGTGCTGGGCATAGTAGGCCACACCCACGTTGGTGCCCAGGTCACGGGTGCCTGTAGTGGGCGGCTCCAAGCCGGCGATGATTTTCATGAGGGTGGACTTGCCAGCGCCGTTAGGGCCGACGAGCGCCACATGCTCGCCGCGGTAGAGTTTGAGGTCAATATCACTGTAGATGTGCTTGTTGCCGTAGGACTTAGACACGCCCTCCAGGCCCACAACCATGTCGCCGGAGCGCGGCGGATCGGGGAACTTAAAGTCGATGTGCTTGTGGCCCTCGGGCAGGATGACGAGCTCCTTTTTGATCTGCTCGATCTTGCGGATGCGCTCCTGGGCCTGGGCTGCCTTGGTGGGCTTGTAGCGGAACTTGTCGACGAAGACCTGCATGTGAGCGATATCGCGCTCCTGGGCAGCACGCTTGGTGCGCATCTGCTCCAGGTTGTCCTCGCGCTGCTTAAGGTAGCTGCTGTAGTTGCCGGTGTAGGTGGTCACGCGGCGGTTCTCAAGCGCGGCGACGTGGTCGACGCAGGCGTCCATGAAGGCGCGGTCGTGGCTGACGATAAGGACGGCGCCGTCGTAGTTCGCGATAAAGCCGCGAAGCCACTGGACGCTTTCGAGATCCAGGTGGTTGGTAGGCTCGTCCAGAAGCAGCAAGTCAGGATGGCGCAGGAAGAGCTTGGCGAGCGCGATGCGCATCTGCCAGCCGCCCGAGAACTCGGAGCACGGGCGCTCAAAGTCGGTGACCTTAAAGCCCAGGCCGGACAGGATTTTGCGGGCGTTGCTCTCGAGCTCGTAGCCGCCCAGGTGCTCAAAGCGATCCTGGACCTGGCCGTACTCGTTGAGGAGTGCGTCGACGTCCTTGCCTTGCTCGGAGAGCTCGGTAATCTGGGCCTGCAGCTCGTTGGCGCGCTCGCCCATGCGGCGGATTTCCTTGGCGGCGGCCATGACCTCGGCAAGGATGGTGGTGTCCTTGTGTTCCAGGTTGGTTTCCTGCTCTAGGTAACCCACCTGGCAGTCCTTGGCGTACTGGACCTGGCCGGAGTCGGGGCTGTCGATGCCCATGATGATCTTGAGCATGGTGGTTTTGCCGGCGCCGTTGGGTCCCACGAGCGCGAAGCGCTCGCCGGGGTTGATCTGGAAGGACGCGCCGCTAAAGAGGACGCGCGCGCCGAAGCTTTTTTCGATCTTGTCGACCAGGAGGATCATGGTGCCGCCTTTGACCTTGTGTGCCTATATGAAAAAAGGCCCCAACTTGCGTTGGAGCCTTATTCAATGCTCGGGTGGAGACGAGGGGGATCGAACCCCTGACCTCTTGACTGCCAGTCAAGCGCTCTCCCAGCTGAGCTACGCCCCCGTGCGAAGAGGTACTATACGGGAACTCGGGCGGCGATGCAAGGACAATTTCGGAAAAACTTTCTGCGGCGGGGGCGAGGATGCGGGACGGGCCGCGGACGCGGGCGGCGGCGTTGCCGCCGCCCTCCTCTCCGGCGCCCTTGGGACATCCCGAATCCCGCGGACCGCCGTTTCTCGCATCCGCGGCGCGGTCCGCCATCCGCCCAACGGCTGTCCCGCCGGCGCCGGGCCCATTATCGGGGCCAACCGCCCCCCCCGCACACCCGACGATTTCAAAACCATGCCGGTTTACGGGGCCAGGCCGGGAACCCCCGAGCATGCCGCAATCGGTAAAATCAAAACCGCAGGTAGACGGCTTGTGAATTCCGTGAAATGTCGGGTATGGGCGGCCGGTCTGGATCCAGCCCCGTAATCCGGCATGGTTTTGAAATGGCACCAGTTCGCCGATGGCTAACTCTATTTGCAGCCTTTGGATAATGGCTTGAACCATTCTCATCCAGTGATATTTATTGTGATGCATCTTGATTATCAGGGAATAGCGGGTGTTAAAAACATCGCTTGATCGTGCGTTGTGCGACATGCTTGTGCATGGTAGTATTTCAAATCGTGATTTAACCCGATGGGAAATGAATTTCCATTGTTGAAACTATAATCACAGTACATAAGGGCTCTTGGCGCAACGGTTAGCGCAGGGGACTCATAATCCCTGGGTTCTGGGTTCGAATCCCGGAGGGCCCACCAGAGTATTTCGAGGCCGGGCATTGCGCCCGGCCTCTTTGTTATTGGCGCTGCGGAATAGCTTTGCCATCCAGAGACGTAAAGTTATTAACATTCATATTCGTAATTAACAACGGATATGTCGACAAGAGGCTACCCAGCCAACACATGGCGTAAATCGATTGATATGAAAAAAGGCCCCAACTTGCGTTGGAGCCTCATTCAATGCTCGGGTGGAGACGAGGGGGATCGAACCCCTGACCTCTTGACTGCCAGTCAAGCGCTCTCCCAGCTGAGCTACGCCCCCGTGCGAAGAAGTACTATACGGGAACTCCCTCGCCGATGCAAGGACAATTTTAGAAAATATTTTGCGGGCGGCGGCGAGGGGGCGCAGCCAGGCCGCGGACGCGGGCGGCGGCAACGCCGCCGCCCTCCTCTCCGGCGCTCTTGGGACATCTCGAGTCCCGCGGACCGCCGTTTTTCGCTTCCGCGGCGCGGGCCGTCATCCGCCCAACGGCCATCCTGCCGGCGCCGGGCCCATTATCGGGGCCAATCGCGCCCCCGCCGACCCGGCGATCTCAAAACCATGCCGGTTTACGGGGCTGGGCCGGGAACCCCCGAGCATGCCGCAATCGGTAAAATCAAAACCGCAGGTAGACGACTTGCGAATTCCGTGAAATGAAGGGTATGGACGGCCTGTCCGGGTCCAGCCCCGTAATCCGACATAGTTTTGAAATGACACTAATTCACTGGCAGGCAAACAAGGTTGTTCTAGTATCTCGTTGCCGGCTAATTCCCGATTTCCAACCAGTTGCACAAAACATTTGCTCGCAGTCGCGTCTCGACGCGCTTCATTGCCTCGGATTTGGCTTGATATCGAATCCCCAAACGACTGCAGATGCTTTTGACTATGGTGTCTAGCTGCTTTTTGTCGTTAAGCATATCGTGGGTTACCAGAAACACGTCGAAACCCATACTCTGGAGCGCAGTCATGCGCTCTGCATCGTGGTCAAGTACCGCGCCTGATCCATGGATGACTTCACCTTGGATCTCGATAATTACTGCCTTCATTAGGATTGGGTTTACAATCACAATGTCGCCGTAGCAAACCTTTTGACCTGCGATGCTTTGGGCCGCCTCGGATAGAGGGGTTAAATCGTTGAGATACACGTATTTGAATCCTGAACCACCTAGACGTCGAGAACGACTTAGAAGCAGGACCCCCGCGACCTCGAGTGGAGATGCAGCGATGCCGATAACCTGCTGAGCGGCAACATAAAACTGCTTTCCCCACATTTGACTTTTGACCTTATCGGCGAATCGATGCAGGTCGCTCAGTTCGATGAGCGGCTTTCTCATCCAAAGAGAAGTACCTTTGAGTTTTGTAATCTCTCTTCCGTTCTCACGCTTATTCGATTGGCCTTCATTATCTGGGGCCTTTACGGTTGCGCGGGCATAAACTCGTTTCCAAGGGACCTCGTTTTCGCCCTCTCCAAGTTCGAACAGATCCTGCGTGCTGGAATTGCGATTCTCCTCTTCCGCAATTTTTAACTGCATTTCGACAGCGGGGATCGGCTCGAAAACAGAAAACCAGCCGCAAAGTTCGTACATGGCCAGTACGAGATCTATTTGGGACACAAAGCGTGTCATAGTAAATAACGTGTTAAGCGGATTGGTGACACTAAAGCCTAAATGAGTGTCGATTGTTGCGCCGGCATCCGATACCCCTTCCCAGCGAATAGTGGAGCGCAAACCCGAATGGTGGTTACAACAGCCTGGTGGAGCAACAGAAATAATCGGGGTTTTGAGGACGTCGTTTACGAAAGGGGCTTGGGATAGGGCTCGCCAGCCGTCTTCGGAGTTGGGCAGGCGCGGGTAGAGATCGCGCACCTGCGGCGGGCAGCGCCAGTAGCGGAATGCGGTGTTTGCGCAGACGATTTCGTCCATTTGCGCCTCCCCTGGTATCGGCCATAGGCCGCGCGGATTGCGGACATCACCGATTATCTACCGGGGCATCATGCGGGTAAGTACCGGAAGCTGACCAAACACTGACCAAAAAATGGATGGGATGTGTTGAAAGGTTGTCACGAGGCGTGAATGTGCTGATACGAACTGTGTGCCAGTGGTCTCTGTCTCCACAATTGCGTATGACTCATGCAAAGAATTCATTGAAAGAGCGCGTGATCTTTCTTCGAAATGGTCAATGACGTCACTTAAAGTTAGTCAACGAACGGAAATTATATTCAATATGTAGGATTCGTGAAGGGGACATGATCAATAAAAAACGGGACCCCATTTTAATAAAAATCAAAAATTTGGTGTCAGTTTTGGTGTCACCCTTTGTGTCAAAAAGAAAAAGGCCAGAGGCTCAACACCTCTGGCTTGTGCTTTTGATGGTGGGCGATACAAGATTCGAACTTGTGACCCCATCCGTGTGAAGGATATGCTCTACCCCTGAGCCAATCGCCCGTCGCCTTTCGGCAAAAGAGATACTATCATAGCCGCGCGTGGTTTACCAAGAACTTTTTGCCCCCGATTTTAAATTCGTGGGCGTATAGCGCGCCACCGCAATCAGGGCACACGACAAACCCGCAGCTAAACAGCCATTTATCGCTTAATCCACGAAGTCTCGGGGCGGCAAATGAGCCGCGCGTTGTTGTAGGCCATATCGAGTGTGAGGCAGGTGCGCGCGGCGTAAAAGCCGTCCTCGCGCTGGATGGTCAGCGCCAGCTCGGGCTTGTCGCCGGTCAGGCACAGCGGCAGGAGCAGCTGGATTCGGCCGCCGTAGAACTGCGGCACCGCGAGCGTGTAGTTGGCTGCGGCGCGGCGGGCGGCCTCGACGACGGCGCCCTCAAAGGCGCGGCGCAGCAGCAGCGAGTTGCCCTCCCCCATCAGGCTGGCGGGAATGCGCGTCAGGTTCTCCTCGTCGCCCAGAATGTGGTCGATGTTGGAGCAGATGGGCAGGCGGTAGTCAAAGACCAGCTCGGAGGGGTCCTCGGCAAAGCGCACGCGACACGGCAGGTACTCAAACGAGACCAACATGGGGTCGCTTTCCTTAAAGAAACCCTTTAAAAACCAGCGCTGGCGCGCGTCGGGCTTGGTGTTGGGCTCAAACAGGCCGTAGATGGTCTCGTAACGGCGCGTGTACAGGCCGGTGTTGAACAGGCAGCGGTCGTCGTCGAACACCAGCGGCAGGTTGGACGGCGCGGTCTGGTCCACGTCGCGCTCGGTCAAAAACACCGCGCGGCTAAACGAAAACGACAGGTAGTTTTTGAGGATGCGGTTGCCGGGACCCCAGTCCTCGGGGTCGGCAAGGTCGGCCAAGCGGTCGTAGCAGGGCTCGGGGCAAAACGCGAAGTCGTACACATTGCTGCACAGGGTGCTGGGGATCTCCATATGGTGTCCAATCCATTTCATAGCTGGCGTGCGGATGCTTAGATTCTATACGCGCGGCGGGTCGTCCGTGCCCGCAATGCAACCGCGGCGCAGCTCCTCGGCGAGCCCGCTGGTCGTACGGTTTCCAGATACGAGGTCTTGGATCCAGGCGTAGTACTGGTTGTCTTTGGGCTCGGGACTGTCGGACAGCACGACCGGAGTGCCGGCGAACCTTAGAACGGACAACGCAAAGACAAGGCTGGTGCGTTTGTTACCGTCCTCAAAGATGTGGTCCTTGACCATGTGCTCGGCCACGTAGGTGACCTGGTCAAAGATGTCAGCGAAGCGGTCGGCCGGCGATTGGCCGAATATCGTACAGAATGCACCCGCAAGCACGGACTCGACGCGTCCAAGCTCAAGCGCGGCCCGGCCGCCTGCGGCGTCGGTTGTATAGCAGCGCCCGACCGTCATCAGCGTGCTGTGTAGGCGCATCACAGCCGCGGCAACAGCTTCGAGCGAACCGGCATCATCAAGCACGAGTGGCGCGAACGGATGAGCGCCCCGCTGCGTAGCCGCCATCATGAGTCCTCCAAGAGCCTGAGCGCGTTGGGCATGCCCGCAATGGTCAGTCGAATAGCTTCATCGATCGACGTGACGCCGTCGAGCAAAATCGGTGATGATGAATTTGCCTCGTGTGCAGTTGGATGACCTTCTTTAGCAACGCGATTGGCGTCGTCATCTAGTTGAACGTAGTTCCAAGGCATGACTGCCTCCTCTATAGCTTTACGGATGGAATAGCCCGCGAGTCGTACTCCAGGGCAACCGGCTGCCAGACGAGGTCTTCGATGGCGCAGCTTAGGGTGCTTGCGAGCGCCAATGCCGAAGAGACCGAGGCGCGGCGTAGGTCGAGCTGGTTCTGCTCGTAGAGCTGTATGGCGCGAAGTTTAACCCCCGATTGGGCAGCCAGCTGTTTTTGCGTTAGGCCGGCCGCCTTTCGTGCCGCTTTGAGGCCCTTTTTGTCTGCCTGGACGTTGTTCCATTTATCAATGACAATCTGGACGAATTTGTCTTCGGGGGCCTCGTGGAGAGGATGGTACGAGCCGATAATCCAATCAAGCGGAGCGACTTCGAGTAGCTCATTAAAGCCAAGGCTGCACATCCATTGCGCATAGGCCAAAACCCAGCCCGCCCAATACTGGGGCGAACGGTCGAACGGATAGGTCTCCCTGCATTCGACGGGGGTCAGTCCCGCATGTGCGATAATATCGCGCGCGAGCTCGTCGCCCGCCATGCCGCAGACGACGCGAGGTATACCGCGCTCAAACTGTTTCATCTCAAAAGCGTTCGACAGGATCGTCGTCAACTCGGCTGGAGTCAGTCCTTGGTCGCAGAGGGCGAAATCGACTGCCTCGCCCAGCGTTCTCATGGCATCCTCGAGATACATCTCACTGTAGGCGTGGGTCATTTTCTGTCATCCCCTCTCGAACGATATCGACGATACGAATTCCCTCAAACGGGTTTTCGGTAAGCAATTCCCGATACTGCGCCCTTGCCAACTCATCTCGGTCCTTGGCCAATGGGCCATATTGAGCTTGTGGCGCACGTTCAAATCCAGCAAAACGAATGCTCTTAAACGCGCGCTCGCTTTTGAGCACAATCTGTTCTCCAAGGTTGCCGAGCCTCATCGCTCGACCGAGCTGGTCAACGGTGATCGTATTGTTTACAAACGCCCTGGCATAGCTGAAGTACGAGTCATCCGCACGCCACCCTCTAATCACATCGTAAGCGTTAGCATCAGGCAAAAAATGATCGCGAAGGTATTCGCACGCCACCACAGCGACGGCGGTGTCCTTTCGGAATGAACGATGCTCTACAAGCAACGCTATCCAATGCAGAACTGAATATTGCGGCGATAGCAGGTCGAGTACCTTGAGATCGGCCATGTCGAGTTCATATCGATTTGCAAAGCCGTCTGCGTCCCTAGAGCACGCCCATTCCCTTGCAAGGTCGAGGCTCTCTGTGCAATAGAATCCCTGTCCATAGTCATTATGGACTTTCCCCAGGCCAAGCTGGGGAGTCTCAATGATTTTCTGAGAACCATGCCACAGTTCCACGCGAGTCTCCTAACAGGTATCGCTCTAACGATAGTTTAGTACACCATCGCTAGAGCGATACCTGTTATCAGGCGCATTCGACTGCCGCCCTTGCTCCAGGCTCTCAGGCAGAATAGATATCGCTTGGTATTAGAGGCGCCTCCAATCAATGCGATTGAAGGCGCCTTCTCCGCGAGCATTGTTTTGATTGCGTTGGTCGTGCTCTGCGACCAAGATCTTCTCGGTAGGCTTTCTTTTGATTCCGTTGGTCGCGCCTTACGACCAAATTCTGGGACAAGCATATAAATAAACGGAAAACGATGCAAGACGAGTCAAGAAGCCCCGCAATCGCGCTCGTTAACCCAAGGTGGCGAGGCGTTTTATCTAACCCAAATGCAGCAAGTAAAAGCAAGGCATGTAGCTAGCGGGATAGTTCCGATGTCCGCAGACGTACAAAAATGGCGAGGTACGAACCTCGCCAGTCTGACACTTCCGAGACAATTGCCTCTTCGGTGGTTGAATTCTCTCACACTTCAGGAGCTTTTAGAGCTGCTTTGATAAGATCAGCGCCGTTGTCGAAGCGACCGGACCCCCTTGCCGCAAAGAATGCGTCACCTTCGCAGATGGCCTCGAGTGTCTCCGGGTTGGGTTCTTTGGAAGGAAAAAGTTGGGGGCTGGCATTCGCAAGCTCCTCGTCCTGTTTACAGCGCTTCATAAACAAGCACCTCTTCCTGCTCGATGCTTTTGCGAAAAGCCGGGCGCATGTGCTCTGGTGGGTTAGTGACTATATCGACCTTTCGCCCAAGTTCCTTCTCGAGTTCATGAGAGCGTTCGTAAAGCGTGCCGAACGTCATGGTGTTGCCGCAGACTAGGCGCAAGTCAATATCGCTATCGGGCGTTTGTTCGCCTCGGGCGAACGAGCCAAATAAATATGCTTCGCTGACGTCGTATTGAGCCAGCACGCGGGAGGCCGCGATGGATATGTCAGAAGGCGAAATCATGGGCCATTTGCCGTTCAACAGCAGAACTTCAGCGGGCCAGCTCCGAAACCGCCGATCCGGCTTTCTGGCGTTCGGCGAGTTCGAAGATAAGTGGGGCGTTTGATCTAACAAATTCTGACAAGAAATTGAGGTCATCAGCAGAAAAGCCTTCGACGTCGAACCATTTGACCGAAGGCAAGAAGCATTCCGCATGGTCAAAGCCAAAGTCAACCGGGCGCTCGACGGCTACGCGAACGGTTCCGTCTTCTCTTGTCTCTGAGTAGGCAAACTGGGTGCCATCATCAAGCTGAACGTAGCTCCAAAACATGACTGCCTCCTTAGTGTTTATATCCGAGAATAAAGAGCAGACTAGATGTAACGCGGCGTGAATTGAATTGCTCCCATAAGACACGAACTCTGACAGCTGGCCCTGTCTGCTGCCCTATTCAAAGAAAGTGAGGGTATTGGCGTAAACCAATACCCTCACTCAGGAGCAATTGATCGTACCTTAGGTCAAGTCTCCCACGACATGAGCCACCCTACTTACTGAAATGCAAGAACCACTGCCACGACAATGCAGGCAATGCCCAATACGAGAGGCAGCCATACCTTCTTTTCCCTGTCTTTAACAAGGAAGGTCTCGATTGCGGATGCAAGAATCAGAAAACCGCCAATAATCAGCAGGTCGAGTGCAACAAAGTTGACGGTTGTAATATCGGAAGAAAGACCTCCGGCGTTGACATTTACGAGCGTAAAGATCGCGGCAAAAATGGCGAAGAGGGCCAGGACATTGCCATAAATACGGGACTAGATATTCGCGATTTCTTCCTTTTTATCCTCGACCTTTTTGAGTTCTCCGGCATAGACGTCGGAATAATCTGCAAGTCCGTTAAAGTTGAGCTCATCAGAGAAAGCGCCGTGGTAAGGATGGGCCACCATGCCGTCAACGTGCTGAAAGGCAACCTGGGCGATGCCCTTAGACTTATCGAGCGTAATAGTGCTACCGCTTACGTTTGTAACACGATAGAACAGCCGTGTTCCATGCCCGGGGAAATATAGCGGCGCATCCAATGAAAGCCCCTGGCGAATGCGCGAATTGCGCAGAAGCACGCTCGCGGTCAAATCGTTTGGCAATGCAACACATTCAACGCAAGAGACGAATGTCGAATCTCCGGGGCCAAGCTCTACCTCGGATTGCTTGCTTTCGTTGATGTAGAATCCCTCGGTGCGCAAGTCATACGTAACCTGTCCGATGTTCGAAGCATCGGCATTGAGAAGCACCTTGCTGTCGATTAGCTCCTGAATCTTAGTATCGCTCAAGTACATACGAACCACTTCCTTAGGCATCCGAGTATAGCACCAAGGCATAGCAACAGTGACTGCCCCCAAAGGGGACATAGGGGAAGGAGCTTAGTTGGATACGGGATATCGGCCTGGACTATATCTAGCTGATGATTTGTTGCCAGAGATCGGTTTAGGCTTGACGGTTCGATTTTCTCTTCGCTTTCGGAAATCGAGCGTTTTAGCAGCGAATCGCGGCGCATAGGAGCACTATGCCGAGCAAGAAAAGCGTTAGGGATACGGCGATCCAGCAGCTATCACCGGCTTTGGGGAGCGAGGCGGCCGTCGCGGTGGCGGCCTTGGGCTTAGAGGTCTTGGTGGCCGTGGTAAAACTGGACCGCACGCAAACAGCTGTAGGACCGCTACGCATTGACACGCAAGCTATTAAATGCATCTTAGAATTAACTCAATGCAAATAACGTCGCATGACATCTTTATTGGAGCTCATGGTGTTTCTGGCACCGCCGTTTCGGCCGGATGCTGATCGACCCTGCGCTTTGCAACTTGCTGGAGCCGCGAGCACAGTTGAACTCATGTAACGTTAGACATCCTAACACAAGCTGATAGCGAAACTGATTTGGGCTGCGTTTGACAACATATCGTTCATTTGGCGTGCTTAAAGGGGTTGTTTTAGGATATTGTTCACGTTGGCGCAGGTTATTGGGGTGCTGGCAATTATTGGGAGCGTTCCTGAAGCCCAACTGGAGCAGCGAGCTGCATTGGTAATAGCGTTTGGATAACAAACTATGTACAGACATGGGAAATAAATTGTGCAACTTTTGATGGCGTAGGTGGGGTTTGTGGCGTGTGGTGTTTCATATGAAAAAAGGCCTTCGAAATACCGAAGACCTTTGCATTCACGATGGTGGAGACGAGGGGGATCGAACCCCTGACCTCTTGACTGCCAGTCAAGCGCTCTCCCAGCTGAGCTACGCCCCCGTGACGAGGAGATACTATAGGAGAAGTTGGCACGGCGTGCAAGGACTTTTTTGGGTCAGATTCTAAATGCCTATTGATATAGGTAAGCGATGGCGGTGCCGGCGTGGACTTGGATCGTGGCTGTTGACCTAACAACGTTGCTGATGCCCGTGTCGGTCAACAGGCCCAGAGGGCTGTGATCTAGTTCCCATTCTAGGCCGTGCTCGCTTACAACCGTCCCAGGGGCTATAGCGATTATGGAGAACGTCTGGCCCTCGGCACCTTCGATGATCCAGGATTCGCCTGCGTGAAGGAAGCGAGCGACCACCTTGTCCTCGGCAATCCAAACTGGGCCGTCATCGTAGCCTGCGAGCAGGCCCAGTACGGAAAGCGCCATATCAGGACGGCCGCCGGTGGCGCAGGTCGCAACCACTTCGGCACCCAGCCAGCGACGGCGGACGGAATCGAGCGCCAGCGCCAGATCGGTATAGTCCTTGTACGGATCGTGGCGCTCAACTTCAAAATCGGTGGCGGCATCGACCAGCGCGCGACCTGCATCGCTCACCGTGTCGGCATCCCCCACATATACGTCGCAGCTCAGGCCGGCGCCCAGCAACGCATCGAGTCCGCGGTCCACGGCGACAACGTGGTCGCACTCCCCTGCCAGGTGGCACAGCAACTCGGGGCTCAACACCACAGGCGAGCCGCAAACCACTAATACTTTGCAAGCCACGGCTCTCGCCTAACCCTCAAACGAAAGCACGCGGGCCAGGTCCAGGTCCTCATAGCTGTCGATAAAGATGTCGCAATTGGCACGCACCTCATCGCGCTCCATACGGCCGTGCGGATCATAGATGCCCACGCGCTTAAAGCCTGCAGTACCAGAACTCTTAAGTCCAAAGACGGCGTCCTCAAATACCCAAGCGCGCTCGAACTTATGCCCGTCGCGCTCTTCCAGGCGACGCAGCGCCAGTTCGTACACATCGGGGAACCGCTTGGAGCGCCCCGCCTCGCCCGTCGTGGTAATAAACTCCATATAGCGATCAAGGCCAGCAGCCGCAATGGCGGACTGCACCAGTTCGGCCGGCGTGGACGTGGCCACGCACATGGCAATGCCCGCCGCCTTCGCCTGCTCCAGAAACGCCAGGAGTCCCTCGCGCGGCGGTACCTTGGAGTACCCATCAATCAAAATCTCACCCAGCTCGCGATACAGCTCCTCGCCATTCGCGCCAATGCCCCACGCGTCGTGGTAGGCCTGGCACTCGTCCTCCAGCGAAAGATGTTCAAATTGGGCAAAATCGTCGACCGTTACATCAATGCCGTGACGGTGCAACAACTCGGTCTGCGCATGGCCCCAGACGGGGGAGCTATTAACCAGTGTTCCGTCGCAATCGAAAATAAAAGCAACACTTGGAGCAGCGATGTGGTTCATAAACGAGCCTTTCGATGTCAAATGGTAAACAACCTGCTAAAAACGTTTTACCAAACGTCAGCCTAACAGTTTTGAAATCCTAATTGGTAAAACTGTCAAGAGTTTTACCACGGCAATTCTGCCAGTGGTATAAACATGGCGCTTACCGATTAAACGCCCCCGCAAATCCACTTTCGTCCATAAAACTAACGTACAGGTGTTATCGTAGTTTCTGCCGAAAGTTCCACCGAGCACGCGAGGTGGAACGAATCATAGAACTATCGCCGTCCCTTCGATTCGTGCAGCCTTGGACCTTTCGCATCTAGTCACCAAGGCAACACGCTGCCGCGTCATGATGGGATCAAACGTGAGCGATACAAAGCTAAAGCCAGCAACCAAAAAGCCTGCTACCCGCAAAGCCGCCCCGCATGCACCGGAGCTCACCAAGGACGATGTCTACCTGTTTGGCATCGGTACGTGGGAGCGCAGCTGGGAAAAGATGGGCGCTCACCCCGACACGCAGAACCGTACGCGTGGCTGGCGCTTTTGCGTTTGGGCGCCCGACGTAAAGAGCGTCCATGTCATTGGCGAATTTAACGACTGGGACGAGGAAGCCAACCCGCTGGTGCCCATGCATACGAGCGCTATTTGGGAAGGTTTTATTCCTGGCGCCGAGCAGGGCCAGCTCTATAAATACCTCATCGAGACCAACGAGGGCGAAAAGCTCTACAAGGCCGATCCGTACGCCTTTAAGGCCGAGTGCCCTCCGGGAACGGCGAGCGTGCTGTGGACCCTTGATGGCTACCAGTGGAACGACGCCACGTGGCTCAAGCGCCGCGCCGCCCACAACCACATGTCGCAGCCGCTCAACATCTACGAGGTGCATATTGGCTCGTGGAAGCGCCACGGCGACGCGCCACAGGGCGAGCCAGACGAGTACGGCAACTACCCCGGTCCCATGGATCCCTTCCCCGCGCAGCGCGGCGAGTTCTACACCTACGACGACCTGTCGGTTGAGCTCGTAGACTACGTGCGCGACATGGGCTATACGCATATCGAGGTCATGCCGCTCATGGAGCATCCCTTCGACGGCTCCTGGGGCTACCAGACGACCGGCTACTATGCCGCCACATCGCGCTACGGCAACCCGCAGCAGCTCATGCACTTTATCGATGCGTGCCACGAGGCGGGTATCGGCGTGATTATGGACTGGGTGCCCGGCGGTTTTTGCGCCGACTCCCACGGCCTTGCCACCTTTAACGGTCACATGCTGTTTGAGCACGAGATTCACCCCAACTGGGGCACGCACAAGTTTGACTTCGCCCGCGGCGAGGTCCGCTCCTTCCTGGTCTCCAACGTACTGTATTGGCTCGAGAACTTCCACGTGGATGGCATTCGCATGGACGGCGTGTCCAGCATGCTGTACCTCAACTTTGGCATCGATGATCCCGGCCAAAAGAAGTTCAACAAGTACGGTACCGAGGAGGACCTGGACGCCAGCGCGTTCATTCGCCAGGTCAACTGCGCCGTGGAGGCGCACTACCCCGACGTGATGATGATGGCCGAGGAGTCCACCGCGTGGCCGCTCGTGACCTATCCGCCGCAGGACGGCGGCCTAGGCTTCCACTACAAGTGGGACATGGGCTGGATGAACGACACCCTGCACTACATGCAGACCGATTTTCCGTGGCGTCCCGGCAACCACGGCCTGCTCACGTTCTCCATCATGTACGCCTTTACCGAGAACTTCATTTGCCCGCTCAGCCACGACGAGGTCGTGCACGGCAAGTGCTCGCTGATCGGCCGCATGCCGGGCGACTGGTGGCGCCAGTTTGCCGGCCTGCGCACGCTGGCCTTCTACCAGATGACGCACCCCGGTGCAAAGCTCAACTTTATGGGCAACGAGATCGGCCAGTTTATCGAGTGGCGCTACTACGAGTCCATCCAGTGGTTCCTGACCGAGGAGTACGAGACTCACCGTCATCATCAGGCGTTTATCAAGGCGCTCAACCATCTGTACACCGCCGAGCCCGCCCTATACGAGCGCGGCTACACCGACGACGGCTTTACCTGGATCGACGCGGACAACTCCAAGCAGTCCATCGTGAGCTTTGTGCGCCAGGGCGAGGACGTCGATAACGACCTGGTGATTCTGATCAACTTTGACCCGGCGAGCTACGAGAGCTTCCGCGTGGGCGTGCCGCGCGAGGGTGACTGGGAGGTCATCTTCGATTCCGACCGTCCCGAGTTTGGCGGCAGCGGATACGCCGGTGAGGAGCCCTACACCTGCTCGAGCGAGCCCTATCCCTGGAACGGGCAGATGGACTCCATCGAGATTAAGGTGCCCGGCCTTGCAGGCGTGGTGCTTAAGCGCCGCGGTCCCAGCAGCTATAAGCCGCCCGTGGTCGAGGAGCCCAAGAAGGCGACGCGCAAGCGCATGTCCTCGGTGAAGCCCAAGGCCGCAGCTGCTAAGAAGGCTCCGGCTAAGGCGAAGGCTGCCAAGCCCGCCGCCAAGGCTTCGGCCAAGTCCACCACGGCCAAGAAGGCTGCTTCCAAGGCCAAGGCAGCTGCCGTTAAGGATCCTGCCAAGAAAGCGTAACAAAGGTGTTACCACTGTAATTACCCGCCCCGCCGGGGCGTAGGATACAAGTCATAACCGTTCCGGGAGAAACATCCCCGGGGGAAGGAACGTATGAATAAGATCTTCGACAACAAGCAGGAGTTTACCGAGCTCTATCGCGATGCCGTCATGAGCATCAGCGGCAAGAGCGTCGAGGCCGCCAGCGACCTCGACCGCTTTAACGCCCTGGCCAAGCTCGTGGCCGAGAAGGCACGCACCGTTGCCACCAAGAGCGACGCCCGCGCCACCGCCGAGGGCAAGAAGCGCGTGTACTACTTCTCGATCGAGTTTTTGATCGGCCGCCTGCTCGACAACTACCTGCTCAACTTTGGCGTGCGCGACATGGTCGCCGAGGCGCTCGGCGACATGGGCTTCGACCTGTCCGTCATCGAGAACCAGGAGCCCGATCCGGCGCTGGGCAACGGTGGCCTGGGCCGTCTTGCAGCATGCTTCCTGGATTCCATGGCAGCCGAGGGCATTGCCGGCTACGGCAACGGCATGCGCTACCGCTACGGCCTGTTTAAGCAGGAGATCGTTAACGGCAGCCAGGTCGAGGCTACCGACGAGTGGCTCACCCACGGCTATCCCTGGGAGGTCCGCCGTCAGGATAAGGCCGTGACCATTAAGTTTGGTGGCCACGTCGAGGGCTTTGAGGAGAACGGCCGCACGTTCTACCGCACGGTGGACACGCAGGATATCCTGGCCGTCCCTTATGATATCCCCGTCGTGGGCTATGCCGGCGAGACCGTCAACAAGCTGCGCGTCTGGGCCGCTGAGCCGGTCGAGGAGCACTTCGATCTGGAGGCTTTCAACCGCGGCGACTACGCCCTGGCAGACGCCGAGCGCGCCGAGGCCGAGGCCATCAGCGCCATCCTCTACCCCAACGACGCCGGCGAGCACGGCCGTCTGCTGCGCCTGAAGCAGGAGTACCTGTTTGTCTCGGCCGGCATCTACAGCCTGCTCGACACCTTTGAGAAGGAGCACGGCGCGAACTGGGAGCTGCTGCCGCAGTTTGTGGTCATCCATACCAACGATACCCACCCCGCCATGTGCGGCCCCGAGCTCATGCGTATCCTCATCGACGAGAAGAAGCTCGAGTGGGATGACGCTTGGAACATCGTGACGCAGGTTGTGAGCTACACCAACCACACGATCCTGCCCGAGGCCCTGGAGAAGTGGCCCATCGGCACGTTCTCCAAGCTCCTCCCCCGCGTGTACCAGATCATCGACGAGATCAGCCGTCGTTGGCACGAGTCGTTCGACACCACGCAGGAGGGCTGGCAGGAGCGTCTGCGCCAGACCGCCATCCTGTGGGACGGCGAGATTCGCATGGCCAACCTGTCCGTGATCTGCAGCCACAGCGTCAACGGCGTGGCCAAGATCCACTCTGACATCATCAAGAACATCGTGCTCAAGGACTTCTATGCCCTGACGCCCGAGAAGTTCAACAACAAGACCAACGGCATCTCGCACCGTCGCTTCTTTGCCGAGGCCAACCCCACCTACGCCAAGCTCGTGACCGAGGCCATTGGCGACGGCTGGCTCAAGGACGCCTTTGAACTGGAGAAGCTCAAAGAGTTCCAGAACGACACCGAGTTCCTGAAGGCCGTGGGTGCCTCCAAGCGCGCCAACAAGGAGCGCCTGGCCGCCTACGTTAAGGCCGAGACCGGTCTGGTCATTGACCCCAACACCGTCTTCGATGTTCAGGTGAAGCGCTTCCATGCCTACAAGCGCCAGCTCATGAACATCATGAAGGTGATGGACATCTACAACCGTCGCATCGCCGATCCCAACTTCCACGTGACGCCGACGACCTTCATCTTTAGCGGCAAGGCTGCCTCGAGCTACACCTTTGCCAAGGAGACCATCCGCCTCATTAACTCCGTGGCCGATGTCATCAACAACGACCCGCGCGTCAACGAGGTCATGAAGGTCTGCTTTATCCCCAACTTCCGTGTGAGCAACGCCCAGCTCATCTACCCCGCCGCCGAGATCTCGGAGCAGATCTCCACGGCTGGCAAGGAGGCCTCGGGCACGTCCAACATGAAGCTCATGATGAACGGCGCCATTACGCTGGGTACCCTCGACGGCGCCAACATCGAGATCGCCGACCTGGCCGGTCGCGAGAACGAGGCCATCTTTGGCCTGACCGCCCCCGAGGTCGAGCAGCTCTGGGCATCCAACAGCTACTTTGCGTGGGATACCCTCAACGGCGACCGCGAGCGTCTGGGCCGCGTGATGGACGAGCTCAAGGACGACACCTTCGCGGGTCTTTCGGGCAACTTCGAGAGCATCTACAACGAGCTCATGAACAACAACGACCCCGACCTGGTTATGGCCGACTTCCGCAGCTACGTCGACGCCTGGGAGAAGCTCACGTACAGCTACGGCGACCAGGAGACCTGGAACCGCAAGGCGCTGCTCAACACCGCCTCGAGCGGCTGGTTCTCGAGCGACCGCACCATTCGCGAGTACCGCGACGAAATCTGGCACGCGTAAAGGCCGCGAGCTCCCCTATGCCAGCACGGCATTACTCGACGGGCGTGACGTTGCGCCGCGCCCGTCGCTAATGGGTTTAGGAACATCGATGACAGAAGGAGAAATCGATGAGTAAGAAAGAATGCATCGCGATGCTCCTCGCAGGAGGACAGGGCAGCCGATTGGGGGCACTCACCCAAAAGATCGCTAAGCCGGCGGTTAGCTTTGGTGGCAAGTTCCGCATTATCGACTTTTCGCTCTCCAACTGCTCCAACTCGGGCATCGACACGGTGGGCGTTCTGACGCAGTATCGCCCCTACCTGCTGCATGCCTACGTGGGCTCCGGCGAGGCTTGGGATCTGGACAGCCGCGACGGCGGCGTTTCGATCCTGCCGCCGTACGAGACGCAGACCGGCGGCGCATGGTATGCGGGCACGGCCGACGCCATTACGCAGAACCTGGACTACATCAAGGCCAACGACCCCAAGTACGTCCTGATTCTTTCGGGCGATCACCTGTATCGCATGGACTACCGCAAGATGCTCAAGACGCACATTGAGAACAACGCCGACCTCACGGTGAGCGTTATGCCCGTGCCTTGGGAGGAGGCCAGCCGCTTTGGCATCCTGACCACCGACCCCGAGGACGGCCGCATCATCAAGTTCACCGAGAAGCCCGATAAGCCCGATTCGAATCTCGCGTCCATGGGCATCTACATCTTCTCGGCCGACGTGCTGATCGAGGCGCTCGAAGAGGACGCTCTGGACCAGCGCTCGAGCCACGACTTTGGCAAGGACATCATCCCCAAGCTGCTCGGCGAGGGCAAGCGCCTGTACAGCTACGAGTTCCACGGCTTTTGGAAGGACGTCGGCACCATCGCCAGCTTCCACGAGACCTCGATGGACCTGCTGGGCAACAACCCCGAGTTCGATCTGTTTGACAAGCACTTCCCCATCATGTCCAACATCACCACGCGTCCGCCGCACTACATTGGCCCGGACGGCCGCCTGGACGACTGCCTGGTCTCCAACGGCTGCAAGATCTACGGCACCGCTCGCCACTCGATCCTTTCGACCGATGTCATCATCGAGGAGCGCGCCGTGGTCGAGGACTCCGTGCTGCTGCCGGGTGCGCACGTTAAGAGCGGCGCGCACATCTGCCGCGCTATTTTGGGCGAGAACTCCACGGTCGAAGAGGGCGTGAAGCTCGGCTCTGTCGATACCACCAAGGATACGGCCGTCGTTGGAAATGACGTCGTTATCGGGAAGGGGGAATGATCCGATGATCAATCGCAAGGCCATCGGTTATATCACCGCTAACTACTCTTCGAGCTACGGCAGCGTCCTGCTCAAGGACCGCCCCATCGCGTCCGTTCCCTTTTTGGGCCGCTACCGCCTGATCGACTTTCCGCTGTCCAACATGATGAATGCCGGCATTAAGACCGTCGGCGTCGTCATGCCGGGCAACTACCGCTCGCTGATCGACCATGTGGGCTCGGGCAAGGACTGGGGCCTGGACCGCAAGAAGGGCGGCCTGTTCATGGTGCCCGGCAACGCGTATGGCACCACCAAGGGCGGCATGCGCTTCCTGCTGCGCGACATCATCTCCAACAAGACGCTGTTCCAGCGCTCGGACAAGCCCTATGTTGTGATGATGGGCACCAACATCATCTTTAACATGGATCTCAACACCATCATCGACGCGCACGAGAACTCCGGTGCCCAGATGACCGTGGTGTACTGCAAGGCCACGCGCAACGTCGATGACGAGACCAAACTCGAGATTAACGAGAACGGTCGCCTGACGGGCGTGAGCGCTGGCGTCGCGTACGGCGACAACGCCTCTATGGACTGCTGCATCGTCAACCGCGAGACGCTGCTCGAGATTATCGACCACTACCAGGCCGCCGACTATCTGGACCTGCTCGAGGCACTCCAGGGCGACTTTGGCAACATCGACGTTTGCAGCTACGAGTACAAGGGCGAGGTCGTGGGCGTGTTTAGCGAGAAGTCGCTGTATCGCCGCAGCATGGACCTGCTTGACCAAACCGTGGCCGACCAGCTCTTCGATCCCGAGCGCCCGATCCTGACCAAGGCTCACGACGTGCCGCCTTCGCGCTATGCGACCGGTAGCCACGCGTGCAACTCGATCATCTCGGCCGGTTGCATCATCAAGGGCACCGTGCGCAATTCGATCCTGTCACGCGGCGTCGTGGTCGAGGAGGGCGCCTCGGTAACCAACTCGATCATCAACCAGAGCTGTGTCATCAAGAGCGGCGCACGCGTTGAGAACGCCATTCTGGACAAGAACAACGTGGTTCCCACCAACACCGAGCTTCGCGGCACGCCCGAGAACATCCTGGTGCTGGGCAAGGCTCCGTTAACTTCCGACACCACCATCGTACGTTAACGTTGGCACCGCAACATCGCTCGTAACATGTAGAATAGCCGCCCGGTTAGCGCCAGGCGGCTATTCTCGAATTGCAACATGGGAGACAATATGGCAGATTCCAGCAAAAAGATGCAGATCGTGTTTGCCTCGGCCGAGTGCGCACCGTTTGTTAAGACCGGTGGCCTGGGCGACGTGGCGGGCTCGCTGCCTGCGGCGCTCGTGCGCGCCGGCGCCGAAGTCATCGTGATGGTGCCCAAGTACGCCACCATCAAGGATGAGTACAAGGCGCAGATGGAGCACTTTTCCGACTTTTACGTGAGCCTGGGCTGGCGCAACGAGTACTGCGGGCTGGAGAAGCTCGAGCACGACGGCGTCACCTATATGTTCGTGGACAACGAGCGCTACTTTGCGCGCGATTATCCGTACGGCTTCTTCGACGACGGCGAGCGCTTCGCGTTCTTCTCCAAGGCCATCACCGAGAGCCTGCAGCACCTGCCGGCCGATTTTGAGTGCGACATCCTGCACTGCAATGACTGGCAAACGGCACTGGCACCCGTGTTCTTGCGCGAGTTCTACCAGGGCCTGCCGCTCTATGACCGCGTCAAGACCGTGTTCTCGATCCACAATGTGGCGTTCCAAGGCCAGTTTAGCGACACTGTGATGGAGGACATCCTGGGTGTGGCGCATATTCCGGCGGCCGCCACGCAGTTGCGCTGCGACGCCTGCAGCATCAACTACATGCTGGGCGCGCTGCACTATGCCGACGCCATCACCACGGTGAGCCCCACCTACGCGAGCGAGATCCAGACGCCCGAGTTTGGCGAGGGCCTGGACGGCGTACTGCGCGAGCGTTCCTACGCGCTGCAGGGCATCCTCAACGGCATTGACGTGGCGGCCTTTGACCCGGCAACCGACAAGCGCATTGCCGCCAACTACACGGTTGACGACCGTTCCGGCAAGGCCGTGTGCAAGGCCAAGCTGCAGGAGGAACTGGGGCTCGAGGTGCGCGACGACCGCCCGCTTATGGTGATGGTCACGCGCCTGACGCGCCAGAAGGGCATGGACCTGGTCATGTACGCGCTCGACCGCATCCTGTCCGGCGGCGTTCAGGTGGCCGTGCTGGGCACCGGCGACCGCGACTACGAGGACGGTCTGCGCTACTTCCAGGACAAGTACCCCGGCACCATGGCCGCGCGCATCGAGTTCGATCCGGCGCTGTCGCAGCGCATGTACGCTGCCGCCGATATGTTCCTGATGCCTTCGAAGTTTGAGCCCTGCGGCCTGTCGCAGATCATCGCCATGCGCTACGGCACACTGCCCATCGTGCGCGAGACCGGTGGCCTGAAGGACACCGTGATCCCGTATAACGAGTTTACCGGCGAGGGCACGGGCTTCTCGTTTACCAACTTTAACGGCGACGAGATGGGCGACGCGGTGTTCCGCGCAGCACGCCTGTTCTGGGATAACCGTGAGGCATGGAACCAGCTAGTCACGCAGGCCATGAGCCAGGACTTTAGCTGGACGCGCTCGGCCGACAAGTATCTGGACCTGTACTTCTTTATGCACCCGGAGATCGAGCGCCCAGTGGCCGTGGTTGAGGCGGCTGTTGAGGAGCCCAAGACCGATGAGAAGCCGGTTGAAGCTGAGCCCGTTAAGGCCAATCCTGAGGTGAAGGTCGAGGCTACTCCCGAGCCCGAGCCTGAGGTGAAGCCCGCTGCGAAGCCTGCGGCCAAGAAGACCACGACTCGTAAGGCGACGGCAACCAAGACCACCGCTGTCAAGAAAACGACCTCGCGCAAGCGCACCACCGCAGCTGCCAAGAAGGCCGCCGAAGCCGAGGCTGCTCCCGAGGTAAAGGCCGACGCCGTCGAGGCTAAGGCTGCGGCAAAGGCACCGGCCAAGGCCGCTACCAAGAAGACGACCGCGACCGCCAAGAAGGCAACAGCTGCCAAGAAGACCATAACAACGAAATCGACGACCACGAAGGCCGCCACAACCAATGTAGCCACAAAGCCGGCCGCCAAAGTCGAGGAGACGCCCGCCGAATCCAAGGCCAAGGTAACCGTCGAGGCCAAGCCGGCCGCCAAGACCACCACGCGCAAGCGCGCAACGACGACGGCCAAGAAGTCTACGACCAAGGCTGCTGCTCCCAAAGCGGAGGCTAAGGTCGAGGACAAGACCGCACTAAAGGCCAAGCCTGAGCCGAAGGCAGCCGAGGTCAAGTCCGCTGCCGCTAAAGAGGAGCCCAAGGCCGAGGTAAAGGCCAAGCCCGAGCCCGCCAAGAAGGCCCCGGTCTCCCCCGTCGCCGCGACCGAGGAAAAGGCTCCGACCAAGAAGACCTCCGTCCGCAAGGCAACGGCCACCCGCAAGCGCCGCTAGTACGCAGACGATTCAAAACCTCATCAAACCCTAAGCAAGGGGCGCTCCAACTGGGTGCCCCTTCTCTGTAGGTAGTGGTAAAACGATTTTCTAGGACAACCGCTCGCCGATGGTAAACGGATGTTGTTTATACAGCCTGTGTACAACAGATATACTTACAACTTGTGCGTAAAGCCATGGCCCGCAGGCCGTGATTCTATTGAACTGGACCGTATTATGAGATTGATACACAACAGCCGTCTTCCGCAGTTTCGCACTCCGTTTGGCGCTGTGACCACTGGAACTACCCTTTCGCTCTCCGTGATTCTGGAGGATGCCGACCCCAACCAGGCAACGCTTACGCTGCGCACCTGGGTCGATGAGATCGGTGAGTCTCGGTATCCCATGACGCACGAGGGCGACGGCATTTATACCGTAGAGCTTGAGTGTACCGAGTCCTGTCTTATCTGGTACAGCTTTATCTGCAATATTGAGGGCCAGCCCGAGGTCCGCTTGGGCGCACCGCAGGGTCGCACCGGTGGCGAGGGCGTAACTTACGACTACGCCGAGGTGCCGTCCTTCCAGATTACCGTCTATAAGCACCGCGAAGTGCGTCCCGAGTGGTACGAGCGTGGCATGGTCTACCAGATCTTCCCCGATCGCTACGCCCGAGATGAAAACTGGCGCGAGCGCACGCTGGCCGAGGTCGAAAAACCACGCAACGGAATCCAGCGCCGCATGGTCGAGGACTGGAACGAGCCGCCCGTGTACGAGCGCGCCGAAGACGGCTCCATCAAAACCTGGGACTTCTACGGCGGGTCGCTCAAGGGCATCCAGGAAGACCTGCCTCGCATCGCCGAGCTGGGCTTTACAGCCATCTACCTCAACCCCATTTTTGAAGCCGCGAGCAACCACCGCTACGACACGGCCGACTACACCAAGATCGACCCGATCCTGGGCACCGAGCAGGACTTTACCGAGCTGTGCCAGGCGGCCGAGAAGCTGGGCATCTCCATCATTCTGGACGGCGTCTTTAACCATACGGGTGACGACTCGATCTATTTCAACCGCTACGGCAACTACCCCGGCGTGGGCGCGTGGCAGAGCGAGGATTCGCCATGGCGCGATGCGTTTTATTTCCACGAGGACGGCTCATACGACTGCTGGTGGGGCGTGGGCAATATGCCCGCCATCAATGAGAGCTCTGAGCTGGTACGCGAGCGGCTCCTGGGCAAGGACGGCGTGATCCGTAAATGGCTACGTGCCGGCGCTCATGGCTGGCGCCTCGACGTGGCCGACGAGCTTTCCGATGACTTCCTGGCCGAGATCAAAAAGGCCGTGCTCGCCGAGAAGCCTGATGCACTGTTGCTCGGCGAAGTCTGGGAAGACGCCTCCAACAAGATCAGCTACGGCCATCTGCGCCGCTATCTGCAAGGCTCCGAGCTGGACTCTGCTATGGATTACCCCTTCCGCGACATGGTCATCGGCTTTTTGATGGGCTACAAGAACGCCTACCAGGCAGCCGAGGATATCGAAACCCTGCGCGAGAACTATCCCCGTGAGGCCCTGTCCTGCGCACTTAATCTGCTTTCAAGCCACGACCGTCCGCGCATTATCTCGGTGCTCGGCGGCGGCCCCGATGAGACGCAGCTGCCCGAGTGCGAGCGCAGCAAATGGCGTCTGGACGAGAACTCGATGGGCCTGGCCAAGAGCCGTTTTTGGCTTGCAACGCTCATGCAGATGACGTTCCCCGGCGTGCCTTCGATCTACTATGGCGACGAATACGGCCTGGAGGGTCTAACCGATCCGGGCAACCGCCGCACCCTGCCGACCAAGGACCAACTGCACGACTTCGACACGCTGGCTATTGTCAAAAACGCCTCCGCCGTACGCCGCGCACTGCCGTTTATGATCGACGGCGAGATCAAGGCCTTCGCGCTCAACGACGAGGTGCTGGCATACAACCGCACGGGCAAGGATGGAGAGTCCGCGACGGTTATCATCAACCGTAGTCTGCGCAATTCGCACCGCGTGACGATTCCGGCGCTCGACGAATGCGCGAGTGACGTGATCAGCGGTCACGAGTGCGAGATCCACAACGGCACGGTCACGCTCGATTTGTATCCGCTGGGCTCGTCGATCATCTATCACCATGCCGAGCAGCGCTTGCAGGAGCCGCTCGATCACGGCGCGGGCGTTGTGTGCCATATCACCTCGGTACCGACCGATGACGGCAAGCCCGGCACGATCGGCGCACCCACGCGTCGCTTTATCGACCATCTGTCCGCTATGGGCATGCGCTACTGGCAGGTCCTGCCTGTCAACCCAACGGACTTCTTCCGCTCCCCTTACGCCGGGCCTTCGGCCTTTGCGGGCAATATTGACCTGCTGCCCGAGAGCCAAGAGGAGCTGGCGGCCGACTTTGAGACTTGGAAGGCCCGTGGCGGCGAAGATGCCGATCCGCTCTACACCGCGTTTAAACATCGCAACGCCGATTGGCTCGAGAAATACTGCGTCTACATGGCCGTTAAGAAGTACTTTAAGGGCGAGTCGCGCCACGATTGGCCGACGGATGTCGCGCGCTACAACGAGCACCTGATTGACGACAAGCGTTTCCACGACGAGGCAGAGCTGCAGGCGTACATGCAGTACCGCTTTGACCTAGCCTGGTGCGAGCTCATGAACTACGCGCACAAGAAGGGCATCGAGGTCATCGGCGATATCCCGATGTATGTCTCGGACGATTCGGCCGATGCATGGAGCGAGCCCGAGAACTTCTGGTTGTCCGATACCGGCAAAGCGATTGAGATTTCCGGTGCGCCGCCCGACAACTTTGCGCCCGAGGGCCAGGTGTGGGGCAACCCGACGTTCCGCTGGGGCCACATGAAGCAGAACGGCTACCGCTGGTGGATGGACCGCCTGCGTCGCGCGTTCTCGCTCTACGACCGTGTGCGCCTGGACCACTTCCTGGGCTTCCATAGCTACTTTAGTATCCCCGCGGGCAAGGCTTGCGCCGACGGTCGCTGGCTGGCGGGCCCGGGCAAGGACCTGTTTCAGACCGCCTACGACGAGCTAGGTCCGCTCAACTTTATCGCCGAGGACCTGGGCTATCTGACACCTGGCGTTCGTGCGATGGCCTCGACCTGCGGCTTCCCCGGCATGGACGTGCTGGAGTTTAGCGACTACGACGTTCGCTGCGGAATTCATCCCACACCGGGCAAGATCCTGTACACCTCGACGCACGACACCTCGACGCTTGCCGGCTGGTGCACGCGCTCCTTTGCGGGTGGCGACGAACCGAGCGGCATTGCATTGGCAAGCGAGCTCATGGGCAACGCCCTGACAAGCGACGCTCCCCTGGTGATGATGCCGCTGCAGGACGTGCTGGGGCTTGGCGACGACACGCGCATGAACGTACCGGGCGTGGCCACGGGCAACTGGACCTGGCAGGCTGACGAGGCCGACGTTGCGGCCGCTGAGGGCAAAACCGCACAGCTCCTGCGCAACACGCATAGATTCTGGGGCGAAGCGTGATAAAACGCCCGATATAGGGTACAGTTACAGACGTTTGAATTTTTGCGGGCAGAGCAATCTGCCCGCTTTGTGCTGAAAAGGAAGTATTATGGCGCGCTACGATTACAAGTGCTCGAGCTGCGGCAACGTGTTTGAGGTTGAGCATCCCATGTCCGAGACCCCCGAGGTCGTGTGCCCCAACTGCGGCGCTCCGGCCGCCAAGACGTTCTCGGCCAGCGGCATCAAGTTTGAGGGCAGCGGCTTCTACAACACCGACCAGCGAAGCGGCGGCTCCAGCACCAGCGCCACCAGCGGCTGCTGCGCTAACTGCCCGCATAGCCACTAGTGACAAGTGGCCCCGCGATCAAGCCCGATCGCGGGGTTGAATTTTTTCAGGAATGAACAACGCCCCGGCGACTGGTCTGGGGTTGCGCCACGAAAACGGCCTATCTACTACGTTTGACCCGTATAGTCCGAGCACACCTGCGTTTTTACAAAATCGACGAGCCGTCTACCTGCGGTTTTGAATTCGCTAAATTCGGCATGGTTGGGGGTAATGGGTTTAATGTAGTAGATAGGCCCATTTCATGGCAAGCGGGTCAACCCTCGGGTGCCGTATTAGTTGCGCACCAGCCTGGCGCAGAAGTGGCCATCGTAGGAGTCGGCGTTTACCGGCACGCTTTGGAAGAGGCCTCGGTCGTTTTGGCGTACGCAGACGAGCTTCTTGGCCTGGGCAAACTCGGGCAGTTGCAGAATCTGCGCCTCAGAAAGCGGCGCCACGCTAAAGCCGGCGCCCTCGGAAGAAGCCAGGAAGGCATCCACAACCTGCGCGTTCTCCTCATCAAACACCGAGCATGTTGCATAGATAAGCTCGCCGCCGGCAGCCACGCGCGCAGCGGCTTCCTTGAGCATCGTCACCTGCAGCTTGGGCAACTCAACCGTCACATCCTTTTCGGTCAGGCGCCACGGGATCTCGGGATGACGGCGCATGGTTCCAGTGCCAGAGCACGGCGCATCGATAAAGACTGTGTCGAACATAACCGGCTCGCCAAGCATGGCATCAAACGATGTGAGCACCTGATCAAGCTCGCAAGCATCACCCGAAACCGTACGAACGCCCTGAATACCGGCCTTATGCAGGCGAGCGAGATTTAGATCGCACTTGCGATCATGAAGATCGAGCGCCGTATGCTGACGCTCATAGCCCGCACGCTTGGCCTGGCACATCATCACATAGGTCTTGGTGCCACGACCGGCACCAATCTCAAGGCAGCTACCAGGGCGCGTGGCAGCTGTGGCGATAAGCTGGGCGTTAAGGTCCGAGGCCACGGCAGCAGCACGCTCAAATACGCCCGACGCAACCGTAACCTGGGCATCAACCGGGGCATGGCAGCCCGGGAAGACAGGTGCGACGAGCTGCGAGATATACGGATCGGGCTTGGAAGCAAAAGCGTTCTCATGCAGGGCCAGCGGCGCGGGGGCCAGATTGCCGGCAAAGTTAAGCGCACCCTCTGGCGTGTCAAACGATGCCATAATGCGAGCGCATAGCCAGCGCGGAAGACCCATCAGGCGCGACAGACGAACCAAGCGTCGCTCGGACTCATCCACGTCGGATGCCGTGGCAAAGTCCTCAACGTTGTCCGCAACCTTGTGCAGTACAGCATTGGCCAAGCCGGCGGCGGACTTAGCACCGCAACGAACCAGTTCAACACCCTGACTTACGGCAACACGGCCCGGCGTATGCAGGTAGAGCATCTCGAAGGCAGAAATACGAAGCGCCATGCGAACGCGCGGCGCAACCTTTTTGGGCTTATCGAGAAACTGATCGAGCAGCTCGTCCAAAATACCCTGCGTGGCGGCTACACCCAGCGCCAAGCGGGCGGCAAAAGCGGAATCGCGCTGGTCAATAGCCTTGGCCGATGCGCGAGAGGACAGCACGTCGCGCGCATACATGCCGCGGCGATCGGCCTCCATCAGCACATCGAGCGCAAGCTTGCGCGCGGGAGACAGCTTGCTCATGACAAAACACCCCACGAAAGATCGGCACCCTGCAGGCCAGCAGCCCAAGCAGAAGCGGCCATAGCACGTTTGCCATCAGGCTTAACCTCGAGCAACTCGACCGAGCCATCGAAAAGGCCCAGGTAAACATGCTTGGCCTGAACGGCGACGAGTCCCTCACCAAGCGACACATCGGCCAGCGCAGCATCGAGCACACGCACGGTCTTGCCGGCAATCACACAACGAGCAGGCGCGGTATCGGACGAGGCAAGCACATGACGCACGCAATCAAGCGCCGCCATGTGCGGATCTAGACGCATCTCCTGCTTGGAAATCTTCGCAGCATGGGTGACAAGCGACTCATCCTGCTCGATCCACACCGCCGTACCATCGGCAAGCGACGGTAGCGTATCGGCCAGCAGCTTACCGCCAAGCTCACCAAGCTCCATCGTCAGCGTCTCGGCATGCTTACCGGCAACTGACGTTGAGGCCTGGGCGCAATAAGCGCCGGTATCCACGCCATGCCCAATACGCATGATAGAAACGCCAGCAATCTCGTCGCCAGCGAGAATCGCACGCTGAATAGGAGCAGCCCCACGCCAACGAGGCAGCAAGGACGCATGAACATTCACAATACCAAGCGGCGCTATATGAAGCACCTCATCAGGCAAAATACAGCCATAAGCAGCCACACAGAAAATATCAGCCTGCGCAGCCTTGAGCACCTCAACAACCTCAGGCGTCATACGATTAGCCTCAACAACAGGCAAACCAAGCTCGAGCGCCTTAGCCTTAACAGGAGACGGCTCAAGCTTCTTACCACGCCCGCGAACAGCATCAGGACGAGTAACAACAAGCGCAATCTCATTCCCAGCCTCAACAAGCGAAGTCAAAGAAGGCACAGCAAAATCAGGCGTACCCATAAACACAATACGCATAAAGATCGTCTCCTCTCAACCAAAGCCGAGACGGCTACAAAGAACAGCGGAAAGCCAAGTCACCAGCCCATCCGCAATAACATTTCAACAAGAACAAATATACCCAAAACCAAAGAAAGAGCCGCAATAAAAGCAGCTCTTTCAGCAAAGCACCTATCAGCGAAGACGCCCATCCCTGGCCCGACGGCACCCGGGCGAACCGAGCCAGAACAACGCAGTCCCCGGTGCTGAGCGCCCACATATCGTCCCGCGCGCAGTTTCGCAGCAAAGCGAGAATGTTTGAGCACGGGATGATATGTGGGCGCTCAGCACCGGGGACGGACAAACCTACTCCGTCTCACCCGGTCGAGCGCCGCGGGCCAGGGCGTCCTGGTACTCCTTGACTGCCTTGATCCTCTGCATCGGCTTCAGTCGCTCGAACATAGTGTTGCCATGCAGGTGATCGATCTCGTGCTGCAGGCACACGCAGAACAGGTCGCCCGTAGCCTCGTAGCGAATCAGGTTTGCGTCCAAGTCGTACGCCTCGACGACGACATGGTCGGGACGCTCGATCTCGCAGCTAATGCCAGGGATGGACAGGCAGCCCTCGCTAAACGGCACCAGATGGTCGCTCTGCTCCACGATCACGGGGTTGATGAGCACGTACGGGTCATAGTCGTTCTTGTCGGTGTAGTCGCAGTCGATGGTGACGAGCTGAATGAGTTCGCCGATCTGCGGGGCAGCCAGACCGCAGCCGCCGTTCTCGAACATCATCTTCTTCATCTTCTCGGCAAGCGCCTCGATCGCCGGGGTAATCTCCTCGATGACGGCGCACTCCTGGCGCAGACGAGGGTCGGGCGACAGTACGATTCCGTTGGCTTCCATGGCCATCCTTTCGGGTTGTTACATCAAATCATAGGCGTCGACGTCAACGCTCACGCTCACGCCGCGCACAGAGCCCACCTCTTTGAGGCAGGCGTCGATATCATCAGAGACATGGTACCCCACGGGCGACTTCACAAGCAGATGGAAGCGGTAACGGTCCTTGGCTCTCTCGATTACACACGAAGCCGGACCCAGCACCTGCGGCATGGCACTCCCCGCCCTCAAAAAGTCGGGCGCGGCGGCATGCCAGCGGCGCTTAAGAAGCTTTGCAATGCGCCCAATGTAGTCCTGCGCGTCATCCGCGTTCGTCGACCACACCAAAATGTTGACCAGGCGCACAAAGGGCGGATACAGCGCGTCGCGCCGCTGGTCAAGGTCGTAGTCGGTAAAGATAGAACGGTCGTGCTCGGCGACGGCGCGAATGACCGGATCCTCGGGCAGATAGGTCTGGATGATGACCTCGCCAGGACGATCGCCGCGGCCGGCGCGGCCCGCCACCTGCTCCAGCAGATCGTAGGCGCGCTCCCCTGCGCGGAAGTCCGGCAGCTTGAGGGCGAAGTCGGCATTGACCACGCCCACGAGCGTGACCTCGGGAAAGTCGAGACCCTTGGCGATCATTTGGGTGCCCAGCAACACGGCGCAATCGGCCGCATCGAACTGCTCGAGCAGCTTTTTGTGCGCATCCTTTCCGCGCGTGGAATCGGCATCCATGCGGATGATGGCGACGTCCTCGGGCAGCATCTGGTGCAGTGCGTCCTCGATCTGCTGCGTGCCCAGCCCCATTTTTGCCAGGTAGCGACTGCCACATTTGGGGCAACGGCTCGTGGGCGCGGGATACGGCTGCACGCGCCAAGACGAACCGCAAGTGTGGCACTGCAGCGTGTGCGTGCGCTCGTGATACGTAAGCGCGGTGGAGCAGTGGTTGCAGGTGGGGACGCAGCCGCACTCGCGGCACATCAAAAACGGCGCAAAGCCGCGGCGGTTATGCAGCAGCACGGCCTTCTCACGGCGTTCGACCACGCGATCCAAGCCCTCCATCAAGGGTTTTGAGAACATGGAGCGGCTGCCGTGAGAAAACTCACGGCGCAGGTCGGCAATTCGGACCATGGGAAGCACGGCGTGTCCCGGGCGCTCGGGCATCTCGACACGCGTCCAAGTGGCACCGTTATACGTGCCACGACGGCAGCGGTCGAGGGCCTCGGCCGAGGGCGTGGCGGAGCCCAACACGAGCGGGCAGCGATAGCGCCGCGCCATCTCGGCCGCCACCTCGCGCGCGTGGTAGCGCGGACTGGAGCCCTGCTTGTAACTGGTCTCGTGCTCCTCGTCGATGATGATGAGGCCCAAGTCGCTGAGCGGGCAAAAGAGCGCCGAGCGAGCGCCGACGACCACGCGGGCCGCACCGCTGGCAACCATATCCCACTGGTCCAGGCGCTCGCCGGCCGAAAGCCGCGAATGGAACACGGCGACCGTCTCGCCAAAGCGCGAGCGGAAGCGGCCGACGGTCTGGGCTGTCAGCGATATCTCGGGCACCAGTACGCAGGCTGAGCGGCCGGCCGCGAGCACGCGCTCGATAGCGGAAAGGTAGACCTCGGTTTTGCCGGATCCAGTGACGCCATCGACTAGGACCACGTCGCCGTGAGCGTCAAGGCGTGCGCGCTCAATCTGCGCGAGGGCCTGTCGCTGACCGTTGGTGAGTGCCATCGGGGCCTTGCCGCTCGCCGAGGACAGCGTGGTCTGCTCGCTGCAGCCACGCCAGGCGCGGCGCTCCTCCACAACCACGACGCCGCGTTTTTCGAGCGCCTTGATGGTCGCCGACATGCTGTTATAGAGAAGGTTGAGGTCGCGCGTCGTGACCGGGCCGCACTGGAGCGCCTCGATGAGTTGGCGCTGGCGGACTGCGGTCTTGGGCGGCGTATAGTCGAAGCCTTCGGGCGTGAGCATGACCCAGCGATTTTGGATGGGTTTGACGGCTGGACGTTCAACCGTCCACACGCCGTCGTCACCCTTGACCACACGCGGACTGCCGCCCGGGGGCAAAAACAGGCGCAGGCACTCGGAAAGAGTTGCGACGTACTCGTGGCTCATCCAGCGTGCGATACGGGCGGCTTCGGCGGTAAAGAGCGGTTTGCTGAGGATAGCCTCGACGGCTTTAATACGCGCGGGGTCGAGGGCGTTGTTACCCTGCAGGTCGCCCAGCTCAGGCGCAATATCAACGATATAGCCCGCGGCGGCACGGTTACCAAAGTGGACCAGGACCGTGGATCCGATCTGGACCTCGTTGGCAAGGGACTCGGGGATGCCGTAAGCAAACGGTTCCGACAGCGCACGGGTGGGGATGTCGAGGACCACGCTCGCGTAGGCGGCGATGGGTTCGGGTGCAGGCTCGGGCTTCACCGGAGTCTCCTCCGGTTCCGGCGAACCAAACAGCGACAGTTGTTGAGCCATACACCACCTCTAACGAACGGACCTGAAAGGGGTGGGACAAAATAATCAGTAGAGTTTGTCCCATGGCCGATACGAGTGTCGAGCTTGTTGCGTCACTCGAACATGGGACAAACACTACTGATTATTTTGTTCCAGCAACCCACTCATCGGTACAGAAACAAGAGCCCCGCTCTGAGTGAACGGGGCTCGGATACATACATTTGCGCGTCTACTACAGCGCCATCGTGCGGGCGCGGTCGATGCGCGCCAGGCAGTCGTCGCGGCCGACGAGCGCCATGGTCTCGCCCAGCGGAGGGCTCACCATGTTGCCGCAGACGGCGACGCGCACGGCCTGGAACACCACGCGCTTCTTAAGGTCCATCTGCTCGGGCAGCGGCTCAAGCGCGGCGTCGATGGCCTCGGCAGTCCACTTGTCCACGCCCTCGAGCGCGGCCTTGGCGGCATCCAGAATGGCGCCCATGCCTTCCTTGGCCAGGCCCTTGTTGACGGATTTCTCGTCATACTCGAGCGTCTCGGCCGTAGCGAAGATGGGAGCGGCGACGGTCACGGCGTCGGCCGGCATCTTGGTGCGCGGCTTGACGATGGCGGCAAGCGCGTCGATCCAGTCCTCGCCGTACTCGACGTTGCCCTCGATGAGACCCGCCTCGTGCAGCTCGGGGACCATGATCTCGTCGGCAAACTGGGCATCGGACATGCCGTTGATGTACTCGGCATTGACCCAGTCGAGCTTCTTGGGGTCGAAGGTCGCCGGGTTCTTGGAGATGCGGTCGAGCGAGAACTTGCTAGCAAGAACATCGCGCGGGATGATCGTGGTCTCGCCGTCGAGCGACCAGCCGAGCAGCGCCAGGTAGTTGACGAAGGCGTCGGAAAGGTAGCCGGCGTCGCGGTACTCCTCCACCGAAGTTGCGCCGTGGCGCTTGGAGAGCTTCTTACCGTCGGCGCCCAGGATCATGGAGATGTGGGCGAACGTGGGCACGGGCGCGCCGAGGGCCTCGTAGACCATGACCTGGCGCGGGGTGTTGGACAGGTGGTCGTCGCCGCGGATGACATGGGTGATCTTCATCATGGCGTCGTCGACGACGGTCGCGAAGTTGTACGTGGGCGTGCCATCGGAGCGGAAGATGACAAAGTCGTCGAGCTCCTTGGCGTCGAAGGTCACCTCGCCGTGAACGGCGTCGTGGATGACGACGTCGCCGCGGTCCTCGGGCACCTTGATGCGCAGGACGTAGGACTCGCCGGCCTCGATGCGGCGGCGGGCCTCCTCGGGATCAAGATCGCGGCAACGACGCTGATAGCCCTGGAAGGGGTCCTTGCGCTCCTGCGCGGCCTTGCGGTCGGCGTCGAGCTGCTCCTTGGTGCAGAAGCAGGGATAGGCCTTGCCCTCGTCCCAAAGTTTCTGGGCGGCCTGCTTGTACAGGTCCAGGCGCTCGGTCTGGGCGTAGGGGCCAAAGTCGCCGCCTACCTCGGGACCCTCGTCCCAGTCCAGGCCCAGCCAACGCATGGCACGCAGGATGATCTGCGTGTTCTCGTCGGTGGAGCGGGTGGGATCGGTGTCGTCGATGCGCAGGATGAACGTGCCGCCGTTAGCACGGGCGAAAGCCCAGTTATAGATAGCGGTGCGGGCGCCGCCGATGTGCAGCTTGCCCGTCGGTGAGGGTGCAAAGCGGACGCGAACGTCTGATGCCATGGAAATCTCCTCGGTTGCAGGATGGATGTCTAACCGCACCAGTATAAAGCATCAAAGCAACCTCCGCACAAAGGGCACCGACCCACTCATTGGGGACTACTCATTGGGGACAGACTTAAATGACCAATCGTTGTAGTCATTGGGGACATTCTTGGTTTAAGACTGGTCATTTAAGTCTGTCCCCAATGAGTAAAGTGCCGCAAGGGTGCGGAAAGGGTGTGAATGTTTGATTTACGCGCTATGATGTGCCCTTGCATAGAGAGCCCGGCGGAATGGTAACGGTCGCCGGGACACGTTTTTGAAAGGACAATCATGTCAGAAGAACTTCGTTCCATCCCACCCCAACACGGGTCCTTTGTTTTTACGTCGGAGTCGGTGACCGAAGGTCATCCCGATAAGATCGCTGACCAGATCAGTGACGCCGTCCTCGACGCAATCCTCGCCAAAGAAATAGAGCTCCAGGAGCAGGGCTACATCGCCCCCAACGGCGTGCCTGCCAACGTGGAGAACGTCCGCTGCGCCTGCGAGACCCTCGTGACCACCGGCACCGTCATCGTCGCCGGCGAGATTCGCACCCAGGCCTACGTCGACGTACAGGAAATCGCCCGCGGCGTCATCCGCCGCATTGGCTACAACCGCGCCAAGTTCGGTTTTGACTGCGACACCTGCGGCGTTATGAGCCTCATCCACGAGCAGTCGCCCGATATCGCCCAGGGCGTTGACGAGTCCTTCGAGACCCAGACCGGCGCTACCACCGACCCGATCGACCTGATCGGCGCCGGCGACCAGGGCATGATGTTCGGTTATGCCTCCAACGAGACCAAGACCCTCATGCCCATGCCGCACTACCTGGCAAGCCGCCTGGCCGAGCGCCTGGCTGCCGTGCGCCATGACGGAACCCTGCCCTACCTGCGCCCCGACGGCAAGACCCAGGTCACGGTGCGCTACGAGGAAGGTAAGCCCGTGGAGGTCACGACCATCGTCATCTCCACGCAGCACGCCGCCGAGATTGAGGACATGGGCAAGATCAAGGCCGACCTCATCGAACACGTCATCACCCCGGTCATGGCCGCCGAGAACATGCCGTGGGACAACGCGGACATCTACGTGAACCCCACCGGTCGCTTTGTCGTGGGCGGCCCCATGGGCGACACGGGCCTCACCGGCCGCAAGATCATCGTCGACACCTACGGCGGCTACGGCCGTCACGGCGGCGGCGCCTTTAGTGGCAAGGACTGCACCAAGGTTGACCGCTCCGCCGCGTATGCCGCGCGCTGGGTCGCCAAGAACGTGGTCGCCGCCGGTCTGGCCGACCGCTGCGAAGTCGAGCTGGCCTACGCCATCGGCGTTTCCAAGCCCCTCTCAATCATGGTCGACACCTTCGGTACTGCGCATGTTGCCGAGGACAAGATCGTTGAAGCCGTAGAGAAGACCTTCGACCTGCGCCCGGGCGCAATCATCCGCGACCTAGACCTACGTCGCCCCATCTACGAAAAGACGGCAGCCTACGGTCACTTCGGCCGCGAAGACGCCGACTTCACCTGGGAGAATACCGACCGAGTCGAAGAACTCAAAGCAGCCTGCGGACTTTAAGCTAACGGCAAAAGCTACAGCCAAGAAACAACGCACCAAAAGAAGTACCGGCTCCAACCGGTACTTCTTTTTTATTTAAAGGTGGTGAAGATGAGCCGACCTGGGACATGGAATAGGTCATAGGCCTATAAATTTCGCAGCAGAGCGACTCCAACCATGTATCCTAAGTTCCGAGGGCTTTAGTATTTGGTCGGTCGCGAGTTCCGCACGAGCCGGAGGCCACTTAATGTGGCCTCCGTGCGAGCAGGACTGTCCGAGCAGGCGACCAAATACTAAAGCCCTCGGAACGGCGGGACAGAGTATGCCCCGTCCCTCGGAACGACGGGATAGAACAGGAGCGCATATGGCAGGCAAGCCGCAAACACTAGCTACGACCTCGGCATTCGAGATCTTGGGGCCCGTCATGGTCGGCCCCAGCTCATCGCACACCGCCGGCGCCCTGCGCTGCGCCCAAGTTGCCGCCAGCCTGCTGGAAGGCCGCATCACTAAGGTCACCTTTGGCCTGTGGAACTCCTTTGCCCACACCTACCGCGGCCACGGCACCGATCGTGCGCTCGTCGCGGGCATCCTGGGCCTCGACACCGATGACGAGAACATCAAGCAGGCCTTCGACCTCGCGCACGAGCAGGGCCTCGAATATCACTTTGACATCAAGGGCGACGACGCCTCCATCCACCCCAACACCGTCGACATCGACATGGTCGACGACACGGGCGCCACGGCCCAGGTCCGCGGTGAGAGCCTGGGCGGCGGCAAGATGCGCATCAGCCGCATTAACGGCGTCGGCGTCGACATCTCGGGCATGTACTCCACACTCTTCGTGGCGCACTACGACGTCCCCGGCGTGCTCGCCGCGCTCACGAACCTGCTCGCCTACGCACACGTGAACATCGCCTTCTGCCGCACCTACCGCACCGAAGTGGGCGGCCAGGCCTACTCCGTCTTCGAGACCGACGGCGCGCCCGACGACACCGTCGTCCCCATGCTCCGCAAACTCGACAATGTCGATTACGCGACCTTTATCGAGCTCCCCGGTTCTGCCTCGTCGCTCTCCCCCGGTGTCTCGGCAAAGGAGATCTTCGACGACGGCGAGCAGCTGCTCGATGCGTGCGCCGAGCTCGGCCTGAATATCGGCGCCGTTATGGCCGTGCGCGAGGCGCGTCTGACCGGCGAGGCCCACGCCGTCGCCGCCATGCGCCGCGTGCTCGACGTCATGCGCGAGGAGACCACGGCCCCCATCGCCAACCCGCAGCGATCGCTCGGTGGGCTTATCGGCGGCGAGGCCAAACTGGTCGATGCCACCAGCCGCAACGATTTGAGTGCAAGCCTGATGGGCCCCGTTCAGACCGATGCCGTGGCCCGCGCCATGGCCGTGCTCGAGCGCTCCGCCACCATGGGCGTGATCGTCGCAGCTCCGACGGCAGGATCCGCGGGTGTTGTGCCCGGCTGCGTGCTGGCGCTCGCAGACCATTTGCAGCTGGACGACGAGCAGGTCATGGATGCCCTTTATTGCGCCGCCGCCATCGGCCTCAACCTCACCACGAGCGCCTGCGTTGCCGGCGCCGAGGGCGGCTGTCAGGCCGAGGTCGGAAGTGCGGCCGCCATGGCCGCCGCCGCGCTAGTGCAGATGCTCGGCGGCACACCCGAGCAGGCGCTCGACGCCAGTTCCATCGCGCTGAGTAATCTGCTGGGCCTCGTTTGTGACCCCGTCGGTGGCCTCGTGGAGGTGCCCTGCCAAAACCGCAACGCCATCGGCGTGGCAGCCGCCTTTAGCTCCGCACAACTCGCCCTCGCCGGCATTAAGAGCCTGGTGCCGTTTGACCAGATGGCACACGTCATGCTCTCGGTGGGCCACGCGTTGCCGGCCACGCTGCGCGAGACGGCCAAGGGCGGCATCGCGCAGGCTCCGGCCGCGCTTTCGGCCTGTGCAAAATGCGGTGTGTGCGGATAGCGACAAAGAACGACTCGAAGGTGGGACAAATGTCCCACCTCTTTTGAATGCCACCGTTTCCGTACCACAATCAACTAGGTAATCGCTATAATGCAAGCCCAGTAAAAACACGATGAGCCGCAAGGCGAAATTCGAAGGATATGCATACGATGTCGCAAAACGATCGAACTCAACTGATTCCCGATCCGCAGCAGCCGAGCAGGCACACCGGCGGCGTTCAGTCGCCGCGTCCTATCGCGCCGAGCCGCGGTCAGCAGCGTGGTGCGGCAAACGCTTCGCAACGCCCGAACCAGCAGCGCCAGCAACGTCAGCAGCGCCAGGCAAACGGCAATACGCCCAAGCAGCCCCCCACGCACGCTCGAGGCGATCGCGGCCCCGCGCGCAAACCCACCGAGAACAATAAGTCGGGCAAAAAGACGACGCTCTTTGTCGTCCTGGGTCTTATCGTCATTGTCTATATCGTAGGCGTCGTAGCGTTTTCGCAGGTAGCCTACCCCAACACCACCGTCGCCGGCGTCGACGTCTCGTTCTCCAACGCGTCGTCTGCCGCCACCAAGGTCAACTCGGCATGGAAGCACTATAAACTCACCGTGACAGGAGATGACTTTAGCTGGACCTATCAGCCCGAGTCCGATGAACCCATCGTCGACGGTGAAGCTGCTGCAAAAGAAATCATCAACCACAACGAAGCCTTTATTTGGCCGGTCCGCCTTGTGGAATCCTTAAGCGGCAAGACCAAAACAACTGCTACCTCCAACGAAGTCGATCTTGATCAAGACGTCGACCTGTCCATGCTCTCCGATACCTTTGACCAAAAGAAGTTTGAGGAGGACCTGGGCGCCGCTATCGACGAGTTTAACGAGGGCCGTTCGGGCACGTTCGAGGCCAATAGCTCCTATGACGAGCAGGCCGGCAAGTTTACCGTCGAGAAGGCGCGCTCCAACGAAAAAATCAACCGCGAGCATGTCATTAAGTATGCCGAGCTCGAGCTTGCCTCGCTGACCGAGACCGTAGATCTTTCCAAGCTCGGCAACGATGCCTATGAGCCGCTTAATGGAACGCTGACCGATGATCAGATTCAGGCCGCATGCGATGCTGCCAACAACTTCCTGGGCGTCAACGTGACCCTCAAGCTCAACGGCGAGGATGCCGGCAAGGTTGATGGCAGCTCCGTGTTGCAGTGGATCAGCTTTGCCGATCCGGCCAACCCCACGCTCGATACGTCGCAGATCAGCAGCTGGGCAGCCGAACTCGCCAACGGCTTTAATACCGTGGGCTCCACTCGTTGGTGGACGCGCGCCGATGGCAAGCAGTGCGCCGTCGAAGGCGGCGACTTTGGTTGGTCCATCGACAGCAGCTCGCTCGCCAAGCAGGTCGAGGACGCCATTAACAACAAGCAGACCGGCGAGATCGAGATCAAGTACTCCCAGAAGGCCGATACCTTTACCGCAAAGGGAGAGCCCGACTGGAAAGCGTATATCGACGTCGACCTGTCCGAGCAGCACGCGCGCTACTATGACGAGAGCGGCAATATCGTGTGGGAGGCCAACTTTATTTCCGGCAAACCGGGCGAAGACGCCACCCCCGAGGGTGTGTGGCAAATCAACAGCAACGACGGCGGCAGCACCCTGATCGGAGCCAAGGACCCCGAGACCGGTAAACCCAAATATGAGAGCCCGGTGAGCTACTGGATGCCGTTTGAGGGCAACATGATCGGCTTCCACGACGCCACCTGGCAAAACGACAAGAGCTTCGATAACGCCGAGTCGTACAAGTGGTGCGGCAGCCACGGTTGCATCAACCTGCGCCTGGCCGACGCCAAGGCACTGCACGATTGCATCAAAGTCGGCCTGTGCGTGGTTGTCCACTCGTAGTGCAACGCGCGCATTCCTACAACGTGGAACCGCTGCGACCAATCTAACAGTTCCGAAAGAAACCGTCCTATGCGCCCGCCCCAACCGGTGGGCGCATATAATTATCGAGATTCTTTCTATAAAGGAGACGCTATGCCGAATGTCCCCACGATCACCCCGGGCCCAGATGATACCGAGCGCACGCCCGAAGGTGCCACCGAAACGTTTCCTCTGATTACAAACGTACATGCCGACAAGCAGAGCGGACGCGCGAACGATACGGCCGAGATTTCCGATGAAGAGGCATATGCCAAGCTCAAGGCAAAGCGTGCCGAACGCCGACGCAAAAAGCTGATTCGTCGCGGTATTGCCGCCGGCGTCGTGGGTGCCGTCGCGCTCATTGCCATTGTTGCAACCCTTGTTATCAATGTGCAGCCACAGGGCGCTAGCGGTCCTGTGACCGACATGGTGACCGAGGGCACGTTTACCACAACGGTCGAGGCGAAAGGCCAGCTCAAACCCATTTCGTCCTCAGTGGTCTCCCCTTCTGTCGACGGCACGGTCGATTCTATCAACGTGCAGGCAGGCCAATCCGTCAACGAGGGCGACGTGCTTATGACCATTAAAAACGACGAGCTCGATCGCAACGTTGCCGAGGCGCAGCGTGCAGTTGCTGCCGCTCAAGAAGACCTCGCCAACGCGCAGAAAGCCGCAGCTGCTGCGCAGGCCACCCCAACGACGGACGTCGAGGGAGCTTCCGCAGCGGCTGGCGTCTCCGCCGCATCAGTGGACACGAACGCCGTATCGGCCGCGCAGCGCAGCCTCGCATCAGCCCAGGCAAACCTCGACCAGGCGAACGCCAAGGCCTCCAGTCGCACGGTCACGGCCCCGAGCTCGGGTAACATCGTGGAGCTCAATGCCAAAGTGGGCGCCACGGTTACAGGCGGCATGATCATGGGCGAAAGCGATACGAGCGGCGGCAAGCAGTGCATGCAGATCGCCGACCTATCTAAGATGAAGGTGACCGTGCAGGTGGGCGAAAAGGACATCGCCAAGATCGCCGTTGGGCAGAGCGCCAACGTCACGTATCCCGCGTTTCCCGATATCGTGAGCCAGGGCACCGTCACGGCTATCGCGTCGGTGGCAAACTCCGACGCCGCCAACGGTGGCGGCGGCAGCGTGACCTTTAACGTCGACATTCTCATCGAGGCGCCCGACGCGCGCCTGAAGCCGGGCATGACGGCCGAGGTCTCGGTGGTGACCGAGCAGCTCGACGACGTGGTGATGGTGCCGACGATGGCGCTCATGACCGAAGACGGCGAACACTATTACGTCAACGTCGCAACCGATGACGAGGGCAAGCAAACCCATCGCGTGAAGGTGACCGTCGTGACGCAAAACGACAACGAAGCCGTAGTCGGCAAGACACAGGTTAAGCGCGACGACCAGGGCAACGAGATCAACCCCAACGTTCCGGTTACCAAGCTGCGCGATGGCGACACCCTCGTCATGGACACCGGAGCGGACGCAACGGCTGACGGCGGCTACGGTGCGGATTCGGGCAGTATGTCTGCCGACGAGGGCATGTAATGCGTCCCGTTATCGACATCCGCAACGTGCACCGCATCTTTGAGAGCGTGGCGGGGTGCGCCCACATCCTGCACAACGTGAGCCTGGCGGTAAATCCCGGCGAATTCGTCGCTATCACCGGCCCCTCGGGCTCGGGCAAGTCGACGCTCATGAACATCCTAGGCTGTCTGGATAAGCCGACGGCGGGCGACTACTACCTGCAAGGGCTCAACGTGGCCGAGCTCGATGATGAGGAGCTCACCGAAGTTCGCGCCCTGAGCATTGGCTTTGTCTTTCAGAGCTTCAACCTGCTGCCGCGCCTGTCGGTTATCGAAAATGTGATGCTGCCGCTGGCCTACACCAATGTGCCCCGTAGCCAGCGCGAAATGCGCGCCGTGCACGCGCTGCAGGCTGTCACGCTGCCCGTCGACCACTGGGACCACCGCATATCCGAGCTCTCGGGCGGCCAGATGCAGCGCGTCGCAATCGCGCGCGCCCTCGTCAATGACCCGCCCATCATTCTGGCCGACGAGCCGACGGGAAACCTGGACTCCGCTACCGGAGCGCTTGTGATGGAAACCTTCCATAAGCTCCAGAAGCGCGGCAAAACCATCGTGCTTATCACACACGACCCCGGCATCGCCGCCGAGGCCGACCGTGCCGTGACCATCCGCGACGGTCGCATTCACGATGGCGCGTATATTCCACATGCACCGCGGACCCTGCGCAGCGCCGTGGATAGCCTGCCCAGGATTTCCGCCTCCGCCAACCCGCCGAAAGGAGAGATGGCATGAGCGCCCGCGATCTCATCCAGGAAGCCCTTCACTCGCTCGAAGCCAACAAGGGGCGCAGCCTGCTCACCATCCTGGGCATTGTCATCGGCATCGCCTCGGTTATCGCCATGACTTCGCTCATCGGCGGCATCCAAAACAGCCTGGTCAACAGTCTGGGCCTCAATGCGGCACGCATGGTGCAAATCTATTCGTCGCAAGAACTCACCGAGTCCGACATCGAGAAGCTTCAAAAACTGGCGCCGCAGATAGAGCAGATCGGCATTGTCGACAGCGCGTATACCGAGTACAAGACCGGCGATAAAAGCTATACCGTCATGGCACAGGGTGTCGATAGCGACATGCTCGACGCCGTGGGGGCCAGCAAGCTCGTTGCGGGGCGCACCTATTCCCAGGCCGAGTCCCAATCAGGCTCGCGCGTGGCGCTCATCAGCCGCGGCGGCGCCGATCAGCTTTACGGCAACGAACAGGATGCGCTGGGGAAAACCATCAAGGTGTCCAACGGCGAGGTGCAGATTGTAGGTGTGATTGATGGCGGCAACGACTCCATGGGCTCGCTCACGCTGTATATGCCGCGCGAAACCATCTCAGGCCTGTTTGGCGACGAAAATCCTTCATTCCCCAGCGTGACGGCTCTTGCCGCCGAGGGCACAGACATGGATGAGCTCTGCAAAACCATCGAGTCCAAGGTGCGCGCGATGAAGGGCATCGAGGAGGAGGACGAGTACGACAGTGTATCGGCGACCTCCATGAAAAGCGCCATCGATGCACTCAACTCCTTTATGGGCGCGTTCTCGCTCATCATGGGCGCTGTCGCCAGCATCTCGCTGCTTGTCGGCGGTATCGGCATTATGAATATGATGCTCACCAACGTGACTGAGCGCATCCGTGAGATCGGCATTCGCCGTGCCCTGGGCGCAAGTCGTCGCGATATCACCGCGCAGTTTTTGGCCGAGTCCTCGGCGCTGTGCGTCACCGGCGGACTGTTGGGTGTCCTGATTGGCTATCTGCTGGCATGGGGCCTCGCGATGTTTGCCGCAGGATCAGGGGTTCTCAGCGAGCTCGGTGCCAGCGGGCAAATCACGCCGAGCTTTTCAATCGCCACGGTACTGCTGGCCTTCGGCGTCTCCGTCGGCATCGGCGTAATCTTTGGCTTCTACCCCGCTCGCCGCGCGGCAAAGCTCGACCCGGTGGAGTGCCTTCGCTACCAGTAAGCCACCACCAAAAAGTTGCGGTGAATTAGGGACTGGATATGCTATCTAGCAGCAAAAAAAGACACTATTTCACCGCAACTTATTGAAGGGCTGCTTACGCCAGTTCCGGGCGTCGTCCTCGAGCTTTTGGCGGATGACGGTCTTGTACGGTTCGAGCTTGCTCGAGGCGCTCCTCCTCGCGGGCGGGAGTGCGCGCAGGCGCGTCGAGCGCCTAGCGCGCGAACTCCCGTAAGAGCGCGTCTTCCACTTCCCGAAGCGAAAGGGCCCCGCTTCCCTCGGCGGGACGGGTGACCACGATACAGCGCGCTCCCACGCCGCGCGCGGAGGCGATCTTCTCGGCCGTGCCGCCTACGGTTCCCGAGTCCTTGGTCACAAGCCACTGAGCGCCCACCTGCCGAAGCATCGCCTCGTTGAGCTCGCGGGTAAAGGGCCCCTGCATGCCAATGACGTGCGACGGTGAAAACCCCGCGTCGATGCACTTCGTTATAGCACCGGGCAGCGGGAGCACACGCACGAAGAAGCGCTTCGCGAAATCGGCGACGCGCGTGTAGGGAGCAAGCTCCTTGCTCCCCGTCGTGAGAAGCGCGCGACCCGGGTTCTCGGAGAGAAAGCGCGCCGCACAGGCGATCGACGCGACCGACACGACGCCTTTGGGCAGCGCCTCGACCGGACGCGCAAGGCGCAGGCATCGTGCACCCACGGCGAGCGAAGCGGCCCGGATGTTGCCGCTTGCGAGCGTAGCGAAGGGGTGCGTGGCGTCGACGACGATGCGCGCGCCGGAAAGCTCGCGCTCCATGTCGGCCTCGTCGAGCCTGCCCGCATGTACCTCGATGCCCGGAAGCTCGCCCAAAAGCTCGCCTCCGTACTCGGTTGCCGCGTAGGCACGGGCGGGGATGCCCGCCCCGCTCGCCCATTCGCACAGAAGGCGGCCCTCGGTGGTGCCGGCAAAGATGCGCAGCGCCGGTACGGATGCGGGCGCCGTCACTTCGGACCGCCTGGGCGCGTGATCTGGTAGAGCAGCGCGTTCATAATGGCGGCCGCCACGGTCGAGCCGCCCTTGCGACCCCTCGCGACGATGGCCGGCACGCGTCGCGCGAGTAGCTCCTCTTTCGCCTCGACCACGTTCACAAACCCGACCGGTACCCCAATGACGAGCGCGGGCGCGATTTTCCCCGCGTCCATGAGCTCGGCGAGGCGCAGAAGTGCTGTGGGAGCGTTACCGACGGCCACGATGAGCGGACCCTCGATGCCGCAAGCTTTGTCCATGCTCGCAACGGCGCGAGTCGTGCCCGCGGCGCGCGCAGCCGCGGCGACATCAGGGTCAGCCATGTAGCACACGGCTTTGCAGCCGAGCTTCGCGAGCGCGGGCTTGCTTATGCCTGCGAGCGCCATGTTCGTGTCGGTGAGCACCGTGGCCTCTGCGCGCAGTGCGTCAAGCGCACAGTGCGCGGCGTCATGGGTGAACACGAGGGAATCGGCGTACGAGAAGTCGGCAGTGGTGTGGATGACGCGCTTCACGACGGGCTCTTCGAGCGGCGGGAACGTGCGGCCGCCGAGCTCTTCGGTGATGATCTCGAAGCTGCGCCGCTCGATGTCGCCGGGCGCCATCTCCTTGGAATCCATCTAGTACTCCACTCCTTCCCTTGCACATATCCCCTGCTCGTAGGGGTGTTTCTCGCACCGCATCTCGGTTATGTAGTCGGCCTTCTCCACGATCTTGCGGGAAGGCGCGCGCCCGGTGAGCGCTACTTCGACGCCGCGCGCGGACATATCGAGCGCGCGGTCCACGAGCGCCTCGTCGACAAGCCCCTTCGAAAGCGCGTCGAGTGCCTCGTCGAGCACGAGCAGCCCCTCTTGCGCGCCCTCGAGCTCGGCGAGCGCGGAAGCGAGGTTCCCATCATGCAGCTCGCACGTCGCGGCAAGTTCTTCCGACGTCATTGACCAGGTAAACTTGTCCGACACCTTCCCCGCGAACACGGGCACGCCGAAATGCTCGGCGAGCAGGCGCGCCTCCCCGCTTTCTCCGTCTTTCAGGAACTGCACGACGACGACGCGGCGGCCTGCGGCGAGCATGCGAAGGGCGAGGCCCATCGCCGCCGTGGTCTTGCCTTTGCCGTCGCCATGATACACGTGGATCATACGCCCTCCTCGATAATGCGGTAGACATACTCCATGTCGAGCGCCCCGCGCACGACGTCGGCCAAGCGGTCGAACTCGCGCGCACGGTGATCGGCCGCGGACACCGCGCCCGCAGCACCCACGACGCTCTCGGGCAGGCCGCGCATGCGCGCGAGCGAGCGCGCGAGGGCGAGCGCCACCCCCGGTTCGTCGAACAGGCCGTGGAGATAGGTTCCGAACACGTTTCCGCAGGCCGCGCCTTCTGGTTTGCCGCCAATCGTGCCCGCAGGGGCGCAGGAGACGGTCGTTTCGCCGTCGTGAATCTCGTACCCGCGCGCCGTCATGCCGTTCCACACCGAGAACGCGCCTTGGGCGCCCGTGATGCGCAGCTCCGACTGGGCGAGGCGCTTTTCCTCCTTGAACACCGTACTTGCAGGGATGAGCCCGAGCCCGCGCGCGGTGCCAGTGCCTTCCCTGCCGTGCGGGTCGGAAAGCTCGTCTCCCAAAAGCTGGTAGCCTCCGCATATGCCGAGCACCGGCGTGCCCGCGCCCGAAAGCGCGCGTACACAGGCTCCGATACCGCTAGCCGCAAGCCAGCGCGCGTCGTCGAGCGTAGTCTTCGAGCCAGGGAGCACCACCAGGTCGGGTCGGCCCAGATCGGTCGTCGAGGAAACGTAGCGCACGCCCATGCCGGGCACGCGCGAAAGCGGGTCGAAGTCGGTGAAGTTCGACAGATGCGGAAGGCGCACGACGGCGACGTCGATGACGCCGCGCGTCTCGCGGGCAGATAGGCGCGGCGCGAGCGAGTCCTCGTCGTCCAGGTCGAGCGTAAGATACGGCACGACCCCCACGACGGGAACCCCGCACATCTTCTCGAGCGGAGCCAAACCCGGGCGCAGGATTTCCACATCGCCGCGGAACTTGTTCACCACAAGCCCCCGCAAAAGCGCGCGGTCCTCGGGCGCAAGGAGCGCGACCGTGCCGTAGAGCTGGGCAAACACCCCGCCTGGGTCGATGTCGCCCGCGAGCAGCACGGGGGAGGACACGGCGCGCGCGAGCCCCATGTTGACGATGTCGTTTTCGGCAAGGTTGATTTCGACGGGGCTGCCGGCGCCCTCAATGACGATGACGTCGTTTTCCTCCGCGAGCGAATCGAACGTCTCCAAAATCTGCGGCATGAGCGCCTTCTTTCGCGCGAAGTAGTCCCTCGCAGCAAAGGCTCCCTGCGCCTTGCCGGCCACGATAAGCTGGCTTCGGTGGTCGCTTTCGGGCTTGAGCAGGATGGGGTTCATGCGCACGTCGGGCGCGATGCCGCACGCCTCGGCCTGCATGATCTGGGCGCGCCCCATCTCGAGGCCGTCGGACGTGACACCGCTGTTGAGCGCCATGTTCTGGCTCTTGAAGGGAGCCACGCGCAGGCCGTCCTGCGAAAGCACACGGCACAGCCCCGCCGCAAGCAGGCTCTTCCCCGCGTTCGACATGGTGCCCTGGATCATGATGGGCTTCGCCCTACCCACGGGTATCGACCTCCTTCGCCGAGCCTCGGCTATCCGCGCCCGCCATAGCGCCACTGCAAGAAGCGCCGCCCCGTTCGTCGGGTTCGCCTTCGCCCGATGCGCCTTCCGCCCGAAGCGCGCGGCTGAACGCCATCGCAAGCCGGGCGTTCTCCTTGCGCGTGCGCACCGCGACGCGGCACCAGAAACGGGACAGTACCGAAAACGAGTCGCACGTGCGGACCAAAACCCCCTGTTTATACAGCCGCTCGGGGAAGTCTTTCGCCGGCGTGCGGACTAAAAGGAAGTTCGCATCCGACGGCACGACGGAAAGCCCGAGCGAGGAGAGCTCGTGGGAAAGCCACGCTCGCTCGCCCGCCAATACATCGCGCGTACGCGAGACGTATTCGACGTCTTCCAGGGCGGCGATGCCCGCGGCCTCGGCGACCGAGGAGACGGGCCACGCCTGCCCCGCCCGGCGAATCCCCTCGATGAGTTGGGCGTTTCCGCTAATCAGATATCCCAACCGCAACCCCGCCATTCCGTAGAGCTTGGTGAACGCGGAGAGCACGGCCACATGGCGCGAACACGCGGCGCGTGCGGCCACGCTCCTTTCGCGGGCGTCGGGCGCAAATCCGAGGAAGCACTCGTCCACGACGAGCAGCGCGCCCACCTGCTCGCAGCGGCAAGCCGCGGCATCGATCACGCGGGGGTCGACGAGGCGCCCCGTCGGGTTGTTCGGATTGCAGAGGTACGCCACGTCTCCCGGCCCCTCGATCGCGCTGGCGAAGGAGGCGGGCACGTCGAAGTCGTCCGCTTCGGAGAGCGGGAACTCCTGCACGCATGCGCCGTAGTACGATGCCGCCTCCGCATATTCAGAGAACGTCGGCGCGCACACGACGATGCGTTTCGGGCGCACCGCCGCGGCGAGCCGCCAGATGATGTCGGACGCGCCCGCGCCGCAGACGATAGTATCTTCGGGAATGCCCTGGGCGCGCGCTAGGGCGCGAACGAGGGCGCGGCTTTCCCTATCGGGGTAGGCATCGATTCGAGAAAGCGCCTTGCAAGCTGCGGCGACGGAGCGCGGCGAGGGGCCTGCCGGATTCACGTTCACCGAGAAGTCGATGAGGTCGGAGGCGCCCCCTTCGCAAGCGATGCCGAGCGATTGCGAGCTGCCCCCATGCGCACGGGCGCGCAGGATTCCCCCGGCAGCCCGGGACGCGGCGTGGTCTTCCCTCATGCCATCGCCCCCACGGCGAGCACGACCGCCGCGCGCGCGGCGCCGAAGACGACGAGCGCGCATACGGACGCGGCGAGCATGAGCCTTGTCGCCCGGGCGATGTCGCCCCACTCGATTTCACGGGACGCGTCGCCTATCGTCGGTTTCTCAACGAGCTTGCCGAAATACACCGCGGGTCCTGCCAGGCGCAGCCCGAGCGCGCCCGCGCACGCTGACTCGGTCTGCGCCGAGTTGGGGCTCGCATGGCGACGCCTGTCGCGGCGCCAGATGCGCGCCGCCCCGCGCGCGTCAAGCCCAACGATCGGGCACACGGCGATCATGAGCAGGGCCGATAAGCGCGAGGGAATCCAGTTCACCGCATCGTCGAGGTGCGCCGAGGCGCAGCCGAAGTCGATGTAGCGCTCGTTTTTGTAGCCCACCATGCTGTCGAGCGTGTTCACCGCCTTGTACGCCATGCCCAAGGGCGCACCCCCGATCATAAGGTAGAAAAGCGGCGCGATGACGCCGTCGCTCGCGTTCTCCGCCACCGTTTCCACGGCGGCGCGCGCGACGCCCTGCTCGTCGAGAACAGACGTGTCGCGTCCTACGATGAGCCCGACGGCTTCGCGCGCCGCGACAAGGCCGCCCTTCGAGAACGCGCGGGCCACGGCCAGGCTCTGGCGGCGCAGCTCGCATGCCGCGAGAATCTGATAGCTCGCCCATGCCTCGGCCACGAAGCGCAAGCCGGGGTGAACCATGCCGCAAAGATGCAGGATTCCCAAGGTCAAAAGCCCACACGCAAGCGGAAGCGCCACGGCAAGCACAAGCCCTGCGGCGCGCGTGCCCGCGGACGTTTGCGGGAATGAGCCCCGCAGGCGGCCTTCGGCCCACGTGATCGCGCGCCCCATGGCGACAACGGGATGGGGAAGCCAGCGCGGGTCGCCGAAGGCAAGGTCGGCTGCGAACCCGGCGGCGGCGGCAAGAATCGTCATCACCGGGCATCGCCCCCCGAAGCGGGGCGAACGTCGCGAAGGCAGCGCCCATCCCAGGTGGCGGCCCATGCGCCGCCCGGCTCGGTATGCACGTCGAAATATCCCATTTTCGGGACAGCTAGCTCGGAGAGCAGCGCTTTCACGGTACCCGCGTGAACGACGAAGACGGCGCGCCCACTCCCCTGGGCGCGCTCCGATTCGCACGCCTCCCGAAACGCCGCGACGACGCGGCGGGTGAAATCGCTCTTGCCCTCGCCATGCGGGCAGCGCGTCTCGCACCAGGAGTCTACCCAGGCGCGGTAGCGCACATCCTCTTTAAGCTCGGCGGCGCTTCGCCCCTCGAAGTCACCGAAATCCATCTCGCGCAGACCGGGGCACGCCATAAGCTCCGCGTTCGGGAAGAGGATGCGCGCCGTCTGGTCGGTGCGGGCCATGCCGCTCGTGATAACACGGAACACGTCACGATCGCACGCGAGGTCGCGCAAAGCGCGCTCGCCCGCGCTCGACAGGGGCTCGTCGGTGCCCGCCCCGCTGTAGCGATGGTCTTCCGTGCCCGCCGTGGCACCATGGCGCACGAAGACGACCTCCAAAGGCGCGCCCGCGCCCTGCGTCCCTCGAGGAGCATCGGCAAGGTTTCCTTTGATGACCTGGGGAATCCCGCACGTCATGCGCACGACGACGTCGGCGCGCGCAGCGAGCGCGCATCCCAGGCGCCCCGCGCGCTCGCGCCATTGGGCGTCTTCCGCATGCATAGGGACGACCCCCGAGCCGACCAAGGACAGAATCACTGCGTCGAAGCCGATCAGCCGCTCGAGCGCCCGGTCAGCGTCGAGCGCGCGTACGAGTTCCTCAGCATGGTACGCGACGCGGCCGGCAAAAGCCGCGGGCACGCCGCCCTCCGCAAGCTGCGCCGCGTCGACGAAATCGTCCGCCGCGAACCCGAGCTTTTCGCGCACGAAGGTCCTCTTCCCCGAATGCGCGCCGCCTACCACGAGAATCATAGGAGCATACCCCCCGCCACCAGCATGGCAAGCATCGCGAGCTCGGCCCATTGCAGAAACCATCCGGCCAAATCCCCCGTCACCCCGCCGAAGCGGGACAGGGCAACATGACGGTACCACGCGAGCGCCAAAAGCCCCGCCACCGCCATAAGGGCGCCGACGGCCCGAGCGCACGCGACCATCCCTGCAGCCGAAGCCGCAGCGAAAGCGCAAAGCGGCACGACGATCGCCGCGCGCTTCTTAGCAGGCGAGAGTCCCGCGGCCATGCCGTCCGCCCGCGCGGCAGGCCAGCATTCTACGGCGAGCCCCGAAAGCGCGCGGGAGAACACGAGCGAGCACAGAAGCGCGAGGAACGCCCCCGCCGTAAGCGGCAGCGCGGTGAACAGGGAAAACTGCAGAATAAGGTACATGACAACACCGATGACCCCGAAGGCGCCTGCCCGCGGGTCGTGCATGATCTCGAGCTTTCGCTCGCGCGGGGTCCAACTTGCAAGCGCATCGGAGGTGTCGCAGAGCCCGTCTAGGTGAATGCCTCCCGTCACCGCCACAGGCAGCGCCACGAGCACAGCCGCGACGATGGTCGCGGGCACGCCGAGCAGGTTCGCCACGTGCCCCCACGCCGTCATGAGGAAGCCTTCCGCAAGGCCCACCAGGGGAAACGCGGCAAGCGCATGGGTTGATCCGAAATCGGTCCAGGCCGATTTCGGGACGGGGATGCGCGAGAACGTTCCGAACGCCGCGCCGATTGCCTCTGCTATCTTCACCTTGTAGGTCCTTCGCCTTTCATCCACACGGGAATCCCGCATACCACTTCGACTGCGCGGTCGGCCAGCGCCGCCACGCCCGCGTTCACGCGCGCGAGCGCGCGCCTCCATGCCTCGGTCCCCTCATCGTAGCGCATCCCATCGGCGAACACGTCGACGGTGACCACCACCGTATACGCAGCGGCCTGAGCGAGCCGTTCGATGCCTCCGAGCACCTCGCGCGCCGCAGCGTCGGGGTCACGTGGGGACAAGCCGCCTTCCGCGAAAAGCTCGTTTGCAACCAGGTTGCCCACGTCCTCCAAAAGAAGCGTGCAGCCGCGCGGAAGCCCGGACACTGCGGCGCCCACGTCACGCGTGCGCTCGAGGGTGGAAAACCCCTTGCCCTCGCGCAGCGCCCGATGGCGCGCGATGCGGCGGGCGCCCTCTTCCCCGAAGGGCTCCATCGTTGCCAGGTACACGCGAGGGCCATCGTGCCCGAGGCACAGGGACTCGGCGTAGGCGCTCTTGCCGCTCGCGGCGGCGCCGATGACGAGCGTCACCGTCATTTCCCGGCCTCGAAATGCTCGTAAGCAGCCATGCCAGTCGCCGTGAACGTCTTCCCATCCCGGTACACGCGCAGCGCCGAATCCAGAAGGGGCAGATACGCCATGGCGCCCGCGCCCTCGCCCAAGTGCATGCCTGCGTCGAGGGGTGCCTTAATGCCGATCTCGCGAAGGAGCTCCTGGCTTGCGGGTTCGCTTGATGCGTGGGTGCCCACGAGGTAGCCCAAGGCGTTAGGGCACAGGCGCGCCGCGCACAGGGCCGCCGTGCAGGATATGACCCCGTCGAGGAGCGCCGGCGCCTTCGAGGCCGCGGCCCCCAGGTAGAAGCCGCACATCGCCGCGATGTCGAAGCCGCCCACCTTCGAGAGCACGTCGATCGGGTCGGCGGGATCGGGAGAGTTCGCGTCGATAGCGCGCTCGACCACGTCGCGCTTGCGCGCGAACGAGGCGTCCGAGAGCCCCGCGCCGCGCCCGACGAGGCTCCGTGCGTCCGCCCGGAGGAGCACTGCGGCCACCGCCGCCGAGGTGGTCGTGTTGCCGATGCCCATCTCGCCCGCGGCGAGAAGGCGCACGCCGGCGCGGGCAAGCCCGCACGCGACGGCGATTCCGACTTCGATCGCGCGCACGGCCCCATCGCGAGACATAGCGGAACCGTGCGCGATATTACCGCTCCCCCGCCGCACGTTCGCGAGCACCATGCGCGCGTCTTCTATGCCCCGGGCCATACCCACGTCGACGGGCACGACCTCGGCACCCGCGAACGCCGCCATGCGGCAGGCACTCGTGGCCCCCTCGCACATGTTGCGCGCGACGGCTCGCGTCACGTCTTGTCCGCTTTGCGACACGCCTTCGGCAACGACCCCGTTGTCGGAGAAGAATACCGCGAGCGCACGGGGAAACTCGGCAACCTCGGCGCTCCCCTGAGCTGCGGCGATACACGCGACGGCGTCTTCAAAGTCGCCCAATCCCCCCAAGGGGTGCGCGATGGAGTCCCACGCGGCGTACGCGGCGGCGCGGGCGCACTCGTCTGCGGGCGCGATCCGGGAGAGCGCGGCTTCGAGCACGGCGCCCGGCGCCGACGAGAACGCGCGCCCGACTTCCTCGCGGATGCAGGCAAGCGCGGTTTCGGTTGCCTCAGCCATGCCGTCTCCTCTCTGCGAACGACGCTGCGGCAGACGCGAACGCGCGCGCAGCGTCGGGGTTAGCAGGATAGTACACATGCGGGAAGCCCGCCACCAGGGACGGGATAGTCGTCATGCACGGCCAGCCCTTGTCGCGCCGGGGCTTCTGCGCCCAGAAGTCGCCGCCCGGGCAGGTGGACTGCCAGTAGTGGAACTCGTGCGCGCGGATGCGTGTGCCGCACGGCCCGTAGAGCCCGTCGCGTTGGGAAGTGAGCTCCACGTACCCGAAATGGGACAGCCTTCCCCCGTTCTCGCTTGCGCCCTCAAGGGCGCCCGCAACAGGCCAGCGCCGCCCCTCGCTATCGACGATTTCGCGCTGCAGGTACAGAAACCCACCGCATTCGGCGACCGTCGGCATGCCGGATTCCACCGCGCGCCGCACCGCCTCGCGCATCGGCGCGTTCTCGGAGAGCTGCCGCGCATGGAGCTCCGGGTAGCCGCCCCCCAGATAGAGGGCGCTTGTCCCCCGGGGCAACTCGCTATCACACAGGGGGCTGAAAAAGGCCAGCTCGCAACCAAGGTCCTCGAGCGCGCGCAGGTTCTCCTCGTAGTAGAACGAGAACGCCTCGTCACGCGCGACGCCGACGATGGGCCGCGCTCCCGCGATCGGCTCCAACCGGTAAGGTTCCTCGCGGATATCGGGGGCCGTCGCCGCTATTTCGAGCAAGCGGTCGACGTCGACGCTCTTTTCCACCAGCTCGGCCATCTTGTCGATGCGCGCGGAGAGCTGCTCGACCTCGTCGGCGGTCACAAGCCCCAGATGCCGGCTTTCGAGCGAGAACGCCTCGTCGGCGGGGATATTCCCCAAAACCGCGACGCCCGTGTGCTTCTCGATCGCAGGCGCCGCGTAGGCGCAGGCAGCGGCGCTCGTCTTGTTCAGCACGACGCCGCGCACGTTCGCACAAGGCAGGAACTCGGCGATGCCGTGGATTACGGCGGCGAGCGATAAAGACGCCCCGCGCCCGTTCACCACTAAAACGACCGGCGTTTCCGTGTCGCGCGCAACCTGGTAGCTACTCGCGTCGGCCACGCCGGGTGCCATGCCGTCGTAGAAGCCCATAACCCCCTCGAGTACCGCGACATCCGCGCCCGCGGCGCCGCGTGCGAGCAGGGCGCGCAGCGTCGGGGCGTCGGTGAAGAAGCCGTCTAAGTTGCCCGAGCGCGCACCCACGACGCGGCGATGAAAGAGCGGGTCGATGTAGTCGGGGCCGCATTTGAAGGCCGCGCATGCGAGGCCGCGGCGCGCGAGCGCGCGCAGGAGCGCGCACGTAACGACCGTCTTGCCGCTCCCGCTCGAGGGCGCAGCGATCATGAAGCGCGGGATGGTCGTGCTCACCGGGCGCCGCCTTCCCCACCTGCACCACGCGCACTGATGAGGAACACGGGGTTTTGCGCCTTCATAAGATGGTGCGAGCCTACAGCCTCGGCACGGGCGGCCGACACCTGGCACGCCTCGAACCCCTTAAAGCGCGAACCCGAGAGGAGCGCGCACGCCTCGGTGAACGTCTCAACGGTGACGCATGGCACGCACAGGCGAACCTGCGAGTTCTTCTCGAGCGCCGCCTCCACGATGGAGGGAAGCTCGCCCGCGCTCCCGCCGACGAACACGGCGTCGGGGACGGGCAGTTTCGCGAGCGCTTCGGGGGCGACACCGGGGACCGCATGCACGTTGCCGCACCCGAATGCATCCGCGTTCTCTCGGATGAGCCGCACGCCGGCCGCGTTGCGCTCGACCGCCCATACCGAGCCCGCTCGCGCGACGAGCGCCGCCTCGATCGACACGCTCCCCGTGCCAGCGCCGACGTCCCACACGGTGTCGGTCGCGGTAAGGCGCAGCTTCGCGAGCGCGACGGCGCGTACCTCCTGCTTGGTCATGGGAACGTCGCCGCGGATGAAGAGCTCGTCGGGAATGCCCGAGGAAGCATACGGCCAGCGGGAGCCCGCAGGCGACCCGGCGCCGCCTGCGAACTCGATAAGCATCACGTTCAAGTCGTCGAACGTCTGACCTGCGATTTCACTTGCGGTCGCGCAGGTGATGCGCTCGTCGGGGTACGACAGGCACTCGGCCACCGTCACGCGCGCGTCCCCGAAGCCCGCCTGCACAAGCTCGCCGGAAAGCCGCGAGGGGTCTTCCCCGCCCGACGTGACGAGGAAGAGCTCACCTGCGCGCTCGGCCTCGGCCACGATGTCGCACGCCACGCCGTGAGCGCTCGCGAAGCGCCAATCCTGCCATGGACGCGCGAGGCGCGCGGCGAGATACGACGCTGAGCTTATGCCGGGAATGACGCGCACGTCCACCTGCGCGTCGCCGGAGAGCGCCTCCACCAGGCGGCGTGCGCCGCTGAACAGCCCCACATCGCCCGTCATCACGACCACGGCGCGCTGCCACGACGCCGCATCGGTGAGCTCGGCAACGATGTCCGCCGTCTTCACGAGCTCGCATCTCACCACGTCGGGCGGCACGTCGATGCCGGCAAGCGCGCGATGAGCGCCGATGACCACGTCGGCGATGTCGATCGCGTCGAGCGCCGCGCGCGAGAGCAAGTCGGGGTTTCCGGGGCCCGCCCCGATGATCGTTACCTTTCGCATGGAATCTCCCGATACCCGCGCGGCGTGACCATACGGCCGCCCACGCGCTTCGTGTCCGCGTTGCCGACGAACACGGTGGTGAACATGTCGGCGTCGAACTCCCCCAGCTCGGAGAGCCTGCACATGCCCGACTGCTGCCCCTCGCGCCCGATGTTGCGTACCCAGCCGCAGAGCGTGTCGGGGGCCTTCCATTCGAGCATAATCTTTGCCGCGCGCGAGAGCCTGTCGGCGCGCTTTCTGCTGCGCGGGTTGTACAAACAGATGCAGAAGTCGGCGCTCGCCACGGCGGCGAGCCTGCGCTCGATGACCTCCCACGGCGTGAGCAGGTCGGAGAGCGACACGACCGCGAAGTCGTGGGCAAGCGGGGCGCCGAGCACCGCCGACCCGCTCTGAGCCGCGGTGGCCCCGGCGATAACTTCCACGTCTACATCGGGGTAGTTCTCAGCAAGCTCCAGCACGGGGCTCGCCATGCCGTACACGCCCGCGTCACCGCTGCACACAAGCGCCACGGCTTCTCCGCACTGCGCGCGCGAAAGCGCCAGGCGGCACCGTTCGACCTCGTGCATCATCGGCGTCGCGAGATGCGCCGCGTCGGGCACGGCGGCGAGCGCGAGCTCCACGTATTTCGTATACCCCACAACGATGTCGGCCGCCTCGAGCGCGCGCCGAGCCGCAATCGTCATGCCGTCGGGGCCGCCCGGGCCGATCCCCACCACGAAGAGCTTTCCCATCACCGCTCCTTAAACGAAAGTTCGATAGTTACCTTGGAAAACGCGACGGTCACGCCGCCGTGAGCGAGCTTCGGGAAGATAAGTTTGCCCCCGCCCGCGAGCGCCGCGCGCTCGCACACATTATCGACCCCCACCGTCGCGCGCACGAAATCAGATGGCGAAACGCTACCTTCGACCTGCGACAACTCCTCTGCGGAATACGTCGCAAGCGGAATCTTGCGCGCGCGGGCGAAGGCGAGCAGACCCTCCTCGTGCGCCTTCACGTCGATCGTCGCCGCCTCGCGCACGGCCGAAGGCGAGATACCCGCCTGCCCGCACGCGAGAAGAAACGCCTCCCCGATCGCTTCGGAGCACGCACCGCGACGACACCCTATGCCCGCAACGATGCAGGGCACGACAAGGCGAAGCGGCTCGGGTGCAGGCGTCTGCGCCCGCACACCCGCCGGCTTCCCCGTCTCACCGGCGGGCACGACCTCGCCCGTTGTCTCCGCCGCGCGAACGGACGTACCTGCATTCGCGCCAGCGAACGGTGACACGACGATATCGGCCCGAGCGCGGTCGGACGCAATGTCAACCCCCTCAGGCGGTTGTCCCGAAATCGGCATGTCGGAATAGAGCGCCACGCGCCCGCCCGAAAGCAGCCGCGCCGACACTCGCTTGATAGCCTCGGGATTCGAAACGGCGAGCCCCGCACAGCGCGCCCACGTATCCACCGCCCACACGCCGCGGACGTCGGTCGCCGTGGTGATGACGGGGATGGCCCCTGCCGCGCGTGCCACAGTTTGCGCAAGCTCGTTCGCACCGCCCAAATGCCCCGACAAAAGCGGGACGGCAAAGCGCCCCGCCTCGTCGATCGCCACAACCGCGGAATCGCTTGCCTTCGAGGCGACATGCGGCGCGATCGCCCGCACGGCGATGCCCGCCGCGCCCACGAACAGAAGCGCGTCCGACGCTTCCCACGCGAGCGCCGTCCATGCGCGCAGGTCGACCTTCCCCTCGCCGAACCCGCGCGAAACGGAAACGTCCCAGCCAGGGTCATCTTCACCTGTCTGCGCGCAATCGGAAAGCGCGTGTGCGGTGCGCTCCGCCAACGCATACCCCCTCTCAGTGAACGCTATGCAGGAAACCCTCATCTAGCGCACCACCATCGTCGAGAAGTAGCTGCCCCGATCGGGCACATCGTCGAGCGAGCGGTACACGCGCTCGCCCGGAAGCCCACAGTCCTCTACGAGCTCGGCACCGTCGAAGGCGCCCTCCTCGCGAAGGATGCGCTTCGTGTCCGCAAGCGAGCGGCGCGCCTTCATGACCACCTTCGTCCCCGGCCAGCCGATTGCGCGGCGCACGTCGTCGTAGCCGCCGGGCACGATGTGCAGAGGCGACGACATCTCGGGCGTGAGGTCGCGCTCGAGCGCTGCGGCGACCGCGCAGAAGCTCGGCACGCCGGGAATGGCGCGCGCCTCGAACCCGCAGGCGCGCACGTCGGGCGCTATGCGCTGGAAGGTGGCGTAGATGCTCGGGTCCCCCAGGTTCAGCAGCGCGACGTCGCGGACCGCATCCAGGTGCGCGACAAGCTCGCGAACAAGCGAGGCATGCTCGGCCGTGCGGCGCTCGGCGTCGCGCGTCATCGAGAATCGCACGGGGATCACCGTCTTGCTTGTAAGGTCGACGGCGCCGCGCACGATGTCGAGCGCGACCATGGCCCCGTCCGCCGTCTGCGGTGCGGCGATGACCGGACATGATTCGATTGTGCGGACGGCCTTGATCGTGAGCAGCTCGGGGTCGCCAGGCCCCGTGCCCACCCCGTACAGCACGCCTTTACTCATACGTCGCCCCCAATTCCCCGATAACTGCATCGGCGCCCGACGTGCGGAAAATCTCGCGGCGCTCGGCGTCGAACACGACCGCGGCGATGTCGCATGCGCCCGCCGCGCGGCGGCGCAACCTGTCCTCGATTGCCGCAGCGAGCGAGGCGCGCGCAGCGTCCCCCACGCCGGCGGCCTCGATTACCTCGAGCGCCGCCGTGGTCGTGACCGACGACATGATCTCGCGCACGGTCTTCGCGCCCGCGCCGGCCAAGGCCGCGTGAGCGGCCAGAATCTCCGCGCGGCAGTCGGCGGTACGCGAATGGGTGTCCATGATGCCGCCCGCGACCTTCACCAGCTTGCCGATGTGTCCCACAAGAAGAACATTGGTAAATCCCTCGCGAACGCAGCAATCAATCGCATCGCCCACGAAGTTGGAGATGAAGACCACCGGCGCACCGTTTAGGTGGAAATGCCTCGAGATGAACTGCGCGCCGTAGTTGCCAGGCGTGAGCACGACTCCGCGCCGCCCCATAGCCGCATGCTGCCGGATCTCGAGCTCGATGCTGTCGCGCAAGGCAGCGAGGCTGCGCGGCTCGACGATGCCCGTCGTGCCCAGGATGGAGATGCCGTCCTCTATCCCCAGGTGCGGGTTGAAGGTCTTTTCGGCAAGGGCAACACCCTCGGGTACCGAAATCGTCACAGCAATATTTCCAGAAAAGCCGTGCGCGGCGCACACCTCGCGCACCGCCGAAGTGATCATCGCGCGCGGCGTCGCGTTGATGGCGGCCGCCCCCACCGGCTGCTCGAGCCCGGGCAACGTCACGCGCCCCACGCCCACGCCGCCATCAACGGAAACTTCCGATTCGAGCGCGGGCACGCCCTTGCTGCCCGCAGCGCCCGTGCCCGACCCCGCATGTTCCACGCGCGCGTACACGAGCACGCCGTCGGTCACATCGGCATCGTCGCCTGCGTCCTTTCGCACGGCGCACTGGGCGCACCCCTCGCCGATACATGCGTCAACCACGTCCGTCTCGACAGGCAGCCCGCCGGGGGTGACGATCGACACGCAGCCGACGGGCTTTCGTGACAAGAGCATCTCGCAGGCCGCCTTCGCCGCGAGCGCGGCGCAGCTCCCCGTGGTATAGCCGCAGCGCAGGCGGGCCGTCCCGGTATATATGTAGTGCTCGAAGGCCACGCTAGCTTCTCGCCTTCCGATACCCCGTGGCAAACGAAGGGTCGTAAAGCTTGCTGCGCTCGTAGGACTCCGCTTGCGCGCCGTCGTGCGCAAGCCCGCCGCGAGCTCCGAGAACGCGGCCCACCACCACGAGCGCCGTGCGGTCGATGCCCTCTCGCGCGCCCGCATCGGCGAGCGTGCCCACTGTGCATCGCACCACGCGCTCCTCAGGCCAGGTCGCCTTGTACACGAGCGCCGCCGGCTCGTCGGAGCTGCGGCCCGCGGCCAAAAGCTCGGCGGAAAGCTCGGCGAGCATGCCCAAGCTCAGGAAGATGACCATAGTCGAGCCGCTTTCCGCCATGGTGCGCATGCCCTCGCCCGCGGGCATGGGGGTGCGTCCGGAAAGCCGCGTGATCACGACCGACTGGCTGATTCCCGGCAGCGTGTATTCCTGGCGAAGCGCCGCCGCGGCACCGCAAAAGCTCGACACGCCGGGCACCACCTCGTAGTCCACGCCGCGCGCGTCGAGTGCGTCCATCTGCTCCTGGATGGCGCCGTACAGGCACGGGTCGCCCGTGTGCAGGCGCACCACTTCCTCGCCCCGCGCATCTGCCGCGCACATCACGTCGAGCACTTCCTCCAAGGTCATGTGCGCGCTGTCGTAGACGATGCAGGATTCCTTGCACTCAGCGAGCAGCTCGGGGTTCACAAGGCTTCCCGCCCAAACGACCACGTCGGCCGCGCGCAGAAGGCGCGCCCCGCGCAGCGTGATAAGGTCGGCGGCGCCCGAGCCTGCGCCAACGATATGAATCATCCGAGCCTTCCTTCCCGTTTCTCATCGCAACCGTTTACGCCGCCATTCGCGCAGCGGGCAAAACACGGCGCCTGCGGCAGCAATGGGCGCAAATACGCAGGCAGGAGGCGCAATGCCGCCCGCCCTGGGCTTTGACACGTTCACAAGTGCCCACTATCATAGTAAAAGTTTCGGCAACGAGCATATGACAATCGGATAAAAGGAAATGACCGGCGCGGCGCCCGCACAGCCCGCGCTGGCTTGCGGAGGGAACCAGGTGGGAATCCTGGGCAAGGGACATTACTGTATAGGACGCGCGGGCGAACCGCCTCGCGCCCCAAGCCAGACTGCTTCGCCTTTTCCTCACGGCATCGCCGTGGCGTTAGCTCCTTGTGAACCCCGAGGGGTGCGCTTTTCTTTCGCTTGTGCCGACAAGCAACTGTCGCCGGGGGACCGGCAAACCGAGGAAAGGAAAAACCATGTCCGACCAGATGTCACGCCGCGGCTTCATGAGCGCCGCAGCAACCGGAGCCGTCGCGCTCGCCGGAGTCGCGCTCGCGGGCTGCTCCAACACCTCCGCAAGTTCCGAAAAATCGAGTGAAAAGGAGAAGGCCGTGAAGCCGGTCATCCTCGTCACGAGCTTCGGCACGAGCTACAACGACTCGCGCCACATCACCATCGGCGCCATCGAAGACGCTATCCGCGAGAAGTACTGGCAGGACTACGACATCCGCCGCGCCTTCACCGCGCAGATCATCATCGACAAGCTGAAGAAGCGCGACGGCATCACGATCGACAACATGACCGAGGCGCTCGACCGCTGCGTGGAAGACGGCGTGAAGGAAATCGTCGTGCAGCCGACGCATCTCATGGGTGGCCTGGAATACACCGACGTGAAAGACGAGCTCGACAAGTACGCCGACAAGTTCGACAAAATCTCGCTCGGCGACCCGCTGCTCACCTCCGACGACGACTACAAGAAGGTGGCCGCAGCCATTAAGGAGAACATGGCGTCCTTCGACGACGGCAAGACGGCGCTGTGCCTCATGGGCCACGGCACCGAAGCCGATTCCAACGCCGACTATGCCAAGATGCAGGAAGTGTTTAAGAACGAGGGCTTGACGCAGTTCTTCGTCGGCACCGTCGAGGCTGAACCGACCTGCGAGGATGTTATCGCCGCCGCGAGCGCCGCAGGCTACAAGAAGGCCGTGCTCGCGCCGTTCATGGTGGTCGCGGGCGACCACGCGAACAACGACATGGCAGACGAGACCGACCCCGACAGCTGGGCTGCGAAGTTCGTGGCCGCCGGCTTCGAAGTGACGTGCCTGCTCCAGGGTCTGGGACAGAACGTCGCGGTCGACGACATCTACGTCTCGCACGTGGACGACGCCATCGCCAAGCTGTAAACTCGCCGCGCACGGGGGCGCCGGTCGCGTCCCCGTGCAACGGGCATGCGCCTTCCCCGACTGACGGCGCATGCCCGTTGCATTCGCATCCCGCCCGCCCACCGCACGGCGCGGGCGGTCGAAGCGATTGAAAGGAACCCCTTCATGTTGAAGAAAACCCTCGCCTTCGCCCTGTCGGCGGCGCTTTTCGCGTTCTCGCTCGCCGGCTGCGGCGGAAATTCAATCGACAGCGCAAAGGCAAGCGATGCCGATTCCCAGGAAAAAACCGAACAGGCGGCCGAGGACGCAAGCGCTGCCCCCATCACCGCCGACAAGGTGGCCGACGGCACCTATCCGATCACCGTAGATTCCAGCTCGAACATGTTCAGGATTGTGGACGCCCAGCTCATCGTGGAAAACGGCTCCATGCACTGCGTGATGACGCTTTCCGGCACGGGCTACGGCAAGCTCTTCATGGGCACGGGCGACGAGGCTGCCGCCACGAGCGAGGCCGACTTCATCCCCTATGTGGAAAACGCGGAAGGCAAGTACACCTACGACGTGCCCGTTGAAGCGCTCGACGAGGACACCGCCTGCGCCGCGTGGAGTATTAGAAAAGAGCAGTGGTACGACCGCACGCTCGTGTTCGAATCCGCCGGCGTCGATCTGCGCGCCGACGCACTGAAGTAACGCCATGCGGTCGATTCTTCCCAAGGGGGAAAGCAGGAAGCGTCGCAGCATCGCGGTGCGCGCGATCGCCTGCGTTCTCGTCGCCCTGCTCGCGCTTCCCTTCGCGGGGTGCAGTGCGAGCCCGAACGCGACCGGTGGCACGGCAGGCTCTCAGGAATACACTGTGAGCGTCTCGCTCTCCGGCGGGTCAGGGCGCGCAAGCATCGCCTCACCCACCACAATTGTGAAGGATGGCGACACCTACACCGCGACCATCACATGGTCGAGTTCGAACTACGACAAAATGACCGTCAACGGCGTGGACTACGCGCCCGTAAACGACGGCGGCAACTCCACCTTCGAGATACCCGTCACGCTCGACGAGGACATTGCCGTGTCGGCCGAGACCGTCGCCATGTCGACGCCGCACACCATCGACTACACGCTCCGCTTCGATTCATCCACCATGAAGGAGAAATCGGGCGACGAAGCAAGCGGCGGCTCCCCTGCGGGAACGGCTTCAAGCGCCGCGGCCGACTTCCACAACGCCGATTTGGGCTGCGGCTGGGAGCCGACGGGGGCGCTTCAGCTTGAATACGCCGAGCACTTCACTGTCGACGAGTTCGAAGGCGGCCTGCGGCTAATCTGCGTTTCGAACGGGGAGCGCTTCCTCGTGGTGCCGCAAGATGCGAAGGTGCCTGATGGGTTGAGCTCCGACATCGCGGTCATAAGGCGCCCCGCCGACAAGGTGTACCTCGTGTCGTCGGCGACGATGTGCCTGGTCGACGCGCTCGACGCGAACGACAATATCCTCATGTCGGGCACGAAGGCCGACGATTGCTCGGTCGCGGGCTTCAAAAGCGCGCTCGAAAGTGGGGCGATCGCCTACGGCGGCAAGTACAGCGCGCCCGACTACGAGCGAATATCGGCCTCGGGCTGCACGCTCGCCATCGAGAACACCATGATCAACCACACGCCCGATGTGAAGGAAAAACTGCAGAAGCTCGGGCTCGTCGTGCTCACCGAACAGTCGTCGAGCGAGCCCGAAGCACTCGGGCGCGTCGAGTGGATTAAGCTTTTCGGCGTCCTGTTCGACAAGGAAGACGAGGCCGCGCGCCTGTTCAACGAGCAGAAGGCCCGCGTCGAGCAAACGTCGGGGCTCGCGTCGTCAGGTAAAACCGTGGCGTATTTCTACATTAACTCGAACGGGGCCGCCGTCACGCGGCGGGCGGGCGACTACGTGGCGCAGATGATCCAGCTTGCAGGCGGCAGCTACGCGCTCGATGACGCACAGACGGCGTCGACGTCAGGTTCGTCGGTAACGCTCGAAATGGAGCGCTTCTACGCGACGGCGAAGGATGCCGACATCATCGTCTACAACGGCACCATCGACGAATCGGTTGCCACCTTGGACGACTTCGTAGGCAAAAACGCGCTATTGTCGCAGTTCAAAGCCGTGAAGAACGGCAACGTCTGGGTCACAAGCGCCGACATGTACCAGCAGATGACTTCTGCCGCCGACATTATCGACGAGCTGCACGGGGCGTTCACCGGCGATGACGCGAGCGACTTCCATTATCTGAGGAAGCTCGGCTAGTGCCATGAGAAGCCGACTTTCCATGGCATACAACGAATCGGGGCGCGCCGCGCGGTGTCGCGTCGTGACGGCGCTGCTCGCTGTTTCCCTCATCGTGCTCGTCGGGGCCAACCTGTGCATCGGGAGCGTGCTCGTGCCCGCAGACCACATCCCCGGCATCCTTTCGGGCGGCGCGGCCAATTCCATGGAAAGCCAGGTCATCTGGGAGATTCGCCTGCCGCGCGTGCTTTCAGCCGTGCTTCTCGGCGGGGCACTTTCGCTCTCCGGGTTCCTGCTGCAGACGTTTTTCAACAACCCCATCGCCGACCCGTTCATCTTGGGCGTCTCCTCGGGCGCAAAGTTCGTCGTCGCGCTTACGATGATCGTACTTCTGGGTGCGAACCAGGCCATGTCCTCGCCGGCCATGGTGGCCGCAGCGTTTCTGGGCTCGCTTATCACCATCGGCTTCGTGCTCCTCATCGCACGGCGCATAAGTTCAATGGCCATGCTCATCGTGGCAGGCGTCATGGTGGGATACATCTGCTCGGCGGCGACGAACTTCCTCATCGCCTTCGCCGACGACCAGTCCATCGTGAACCTGCACAACTGGTCTTTGGGTAGCTTCTCGGGTTCGAGCTGGGACGACGTCGCGGTCATCGCGGTCGCGGTGATCACCGTGAGCGCATGCGTATTCGCGATATCGAAGCCCCTTTCCGCCTTCCAGCTGGGAGAAGCCTACGCGAAAAGCGTCGGCGTGAACGTCGAACGCTTCCGTGTGGTGCTCGTCCTTCTAGCGAGCATGCTCTCCGCCTGCGTGACCGCGTTCGCTGGTCCGGTGTCGTTCGTAGGCATCGCGGTTCCACATCTCGTGAAGTCGGCGCTGAAGTCGTCGAAGCCCATCCGCGTGATTCCCGCGTGCTTCATGGGAGGCGCCATCTTCTGCGCGGGCTGCGATTTGATCGCGCGCACGCTGTTCTCTCCCGTCGAGCTTTCCATCAGCGCCGTCACCGCCATCTTCGGCGCGCCGGTGGTTATCGCGCTCATGTTGAAGAAGCGGGTGAGGTAGATGGGGGAATTCGTGCCGCGGCCCAAAACGCTCGGAGGGGACATTCCATGCTTAGACAGTCCTGAGCTCGCACGAAAGCGCCAGAAGGCACTTTCGGCTCGTGCGGAACTGCGCGCGGAACGCCTCCTCCGAGCGGAGCCGAACCTTGAAACCCCGGTCGAAACGCAGGCTGACGGAGCGCCGCTTTTCCGCATAAGCGACCTGTCGGCGGGCTACGACAAGAAGGTCGTAGTCGAAGGCGTCGACCTGGAGGTTCGCGCGGGCGACGTCGTGGCGCTCATCGGGCCGAACGGCTCGGGCAAGTCGACTATCTTGAAAACCATCACACGCCATCTGGCACCGCTTGCCGGCGAGGTCGAGCTCGACGGGCGGGAGATTTCCCGATGGAAGACGGCGGAGTTCGCAAGGAGCCTTGCCGTTATGCTGACAGATCGCCCCCGGACCGAGCTCCTCACCTGCCGCGATATCGTAGAGGCGGGAAGGCATCCCTACACCGGGCGAATGGGCACACTCTCGCCCGACGACCATAATCGGGTCGACAAGGCCATGAAAACCGCACATGTGGAAGAGCTCGCCGAGCGCGACTTCATGCAGATAAGCGACGGGCAACGCCAGCGTGTCATGCTCGCACGCGCCATCGCGCAGGATCCGCGTGTGCTCGTGCTCGACGAGCCCACGTCGTATCTCGATATCCGCTACCAGATCGACCTGCTGCGAATACTTCGCCACCTTGCGAAATCGCGGAATGTGGCTGTCATCATGTCCATCCACGAACTCGAGCTCGCGCAGAAAAGCGCCGACAAGGTGATTTGCGTGAAGGACGGCCGGGTCTTCCGCGCCGGCGCACCCGAGGACATATTCACGCGCGAGACGATTGGCGAGCTCTACGGCCTTCAGCATGGCACCTTCAACGAGCGCTTCGGCAGCGTGGAAATTGGGCGCCCGCACGGCGATGCACACACGTTCGTCATCGCCGGCGCAGGTACGGGGTCTGCTGTGTTTCGCCAGCTCATCCGGCAGGGCAAGGCGTTCTACGCGGGCGTTCTGCACGAAGGGGACATCGACTGCGAGCTCGCGCGCGACCTGGCGGCGGAATGCGTGGCCGAGCGCGCCTTCGAGCCGATCGGGGATAAAACCATAGCCCGCGCCAAAGAGCTCCTCGTCCACTGCGCGCGCCTTATCGTGTGCCCCGCCGCCTTCGGCACCATAAACGCCCGCAACACAGAGCTCGTCGAGTTCGCACGCTCGCATGGTATCGAGGTCATGCGAGCGTGCGAAGGCGCATTGGAGGATTCCAAATTGGAGTGGGAAGGATAAACTGGACTTTCTTTTAAGTATCCTCAGGCTAAAGTTCCTACGCCGACGAGGTCTACAAGGCGCCGGAGAACCTCGTGAACAGGTATTTCCAAGCCGACGAGCCCAACTAGGCCTAATCCAAGCGAGATTCCAGACTCGACAGACCATTGAGAGTTAGGTCGTTGGCGACCTCAGAGACACGCTCGATAGGAACCGAGCCGTCAGACAGTGCCCACGTGCGATAGATACCGATAATACCCGACAGCAAAAACGCCAGATAATAGTCGAACATCTCGTCCTTGAGACCTTGGGGCAGCAGATCGCGCTCGGCAATCTCATGTTCGAGCGGCGCACGAAGACGAGCCATGAAATCATCGAGCGGAATATTCTCGATCAGCTGACGATTGAGCACTAAGTTGTTGCACAGTGCCTCGTTAACGGTTTTAAAGAAGGTCGCCGCCGCGCCAAGAGCGCGCTCGTTGGTGTCACCGTCCATAGAAGCAAGCGTTTTCTCGACCGAGTCGACAATCATCTCCACAACATCGACGGCAATGGCATCGAGCAGGCCGTCAACCGTGCCAAAGTGCACGTAGAAGGTTTTGCGGTCGACATTGGCCTCGCGTGCGATGGCACTCACCGTAATGTCTGCCAGCGGCTTTTCCATGAGCAGGCGCTCGAAAGCGGAAAGGATGGCATTACGGCTGCGAACAATGCGGCGGTCAAGACGCGGTTTGCTGGTTGCCATGGGCGTGTCCCTTCGATATGCGAGCATTCATCAACAGATGAGAGATAATCTACGTAAGAGGATTATCCCCCATACAGCACAAATATGCCCCGCATCATGAAGAACGCACGACTGTCCTACTGCGACTTAGGGCGCTTCTTCTTATTGAGTGCCGACGGAGATACGCGTATACCATCGCCTGTCTGGCGCACATAGGCTTTATGAGCCGGCTTAGCGGTCCCAGAAGCCTTCTGAGCGTGCTTCTTGGGATCAACGGTAACAGCATTCGTGGGGTGCGGCTTCGCGGCCACAGAGGGCATCTGAGGCGTGCGGCCGAGCTTGCGCATCACGCGATCCCAGCGCGCATGGATGCTCTCGTTGTGGGCGCTCTTAAGTCCCAGCAGGGGCGCAGCCAAAATGGTCGGCGCAATAAACGTAATGAGGCGCCACAGCAGATAGCCGGCGGTCGAAGCCGACCCAAAGAAATGACCCAAGAACAATGCAAAGCCGCCCTCAGCGCCACCAGTTCCACCGGGCAAGGGAACCGCAGAGCTCAGCAGCTGGACAAAGGCGCTCGCGGCCATGACCGAGAAAAAGTCGACCTCGTGGTGGCCAAAGGCAAGCATCAGGAAATACGGCACCAGATAGAAAAACGCGAGCTGCAGCATGGTGATAAACACGGTGAGCAGCATGGAAGAAAAATGTCCGGCTGAAAGCTTGAACTTCTCGGAGAAGGAGTAGATCTCGCCGTCGACAAACGTGCGCCATCCCTCGATCTTAGTGGCCGAGACACCAATGCGCTCAAGCCAATTGATGATGCAGTGGGCGACGCGCGTGACGGTCTTAGGCATGAGCGCGACGGCGAAGATGCCCAGCAAGATGCAGCAGTGCCCACCAAAGCTAAAGACGCACAGCAGCGTCATGTCGCCATAGCGCTCGGCAAAAAACGGCATGCGAGCAAGCAGTAGGATAGCGCCCCAGGCAACGAGGCCAAACTGGTACACGATAAAGCGCGTGAACTGCGTGGCTCCGGCCTCGCCGACATTTTGGCCCGCCTTGGTCAGGCGGTAGATCTGGGCGGGAGTCGAGCCCATCATCATAGGTGTGAGGTTTCCAAAGAAGATGCCACTCGCCTCGACCGAAATCAGGTCGCGAATGCCGACGGGTGAATTGGGGTCGAGCCATACGGCGATCGCATAGGCCACAATGCCAAAGAACAGATACATGAACATGCAAAGACACGCGACAAAGAGCCATGACCCCTGCACGCTCGACATAGCGGCCCAGAACTGCCCCATCTGCCCGGTTACCACCAGATAGACGATATAACCCACCAGCACGACGCCGATAAAGATGGCGCCGCGGCGTGCGCTCTTATTGTCATCTCCGCCCGAGGCCTCAACCTCGACCTGGGGCTTAGACGTATGCTGAGAGGACTCCGTCATGAGACTCCTTCTTACAGTCAAAATATCTTGGTTATTGTACCCGTAAGGGCCATAAGCAGAACGCAAAGCTCTTGTTCAAACGGGAATGACAGACAGTTGTTTGATAATAAAAAACCCGGCCTTCCGTTGAAAGACCGGGTATCAGATGCGTGGTAGCCCGTACCAGATTCGAACTGGTGATCTCCGCCTTGAGAGGGCGGCGTCCTAAACCGCTAGACGAACGGGCCATAAGCCTCAGCAGAAAAGAAGTGGTAGCCCGTACCAGATTCGAACTGGTGATCTCCGCCTTGAGAGGGCGGCGTCCTAAACCGCTAGACGAACGGGCCACATGACATCTGCACTGCCGTGCTGCGAGGAAATATATTACGGGACAAAAAACGCAAGCGCAAGAAGAAATTCCAAATTGCCGAAATTTTGTCGCGAGGTTATGGAACGCGCAGGTCAACAAGGTAGCTAATTTGGGACGGGGCTATTTTAGCTACCCTAGGTGGAGATGAGTCAGGAGGGCTTCGCGGTTGTTGGGGATGTTGTCCTCGATCACGGCGTCGAGGGCGGCGTTGAGAAGCTGTCCCAGCTCCGGCCCCGGCTTGACGCCGGCGCGGATCAAGTCGCCACCATTGATGGCAAGCATCTTGAGTGTATAGGGCTCCCCCGCCTGCAGCAGATCGTGGGCGAGCGTACGCATCTCCTCGATCGTCTCGACGTAATAGAAGCACGAGGGCGCCTTGCCGAGCGTGTCGGCACGCTTAAGGTCCATGAGCTCGTCCATCAGACGCGGCGTATCGACACCCTCGCCCGAAAGCGCGCGCATCATATTGAGCAGGCAGGAGCGCTCGGGGCGCAGCGGCTTGTCATGGTATTTGATCAGCAGGCACACATCGCGCACCAAATCGTGCGAGAGCGCCAGGCGATCCATGATGACACGCGCCTTCTTGGCGCCGAGCTCGGGATGACCGTAGAAGTGGCCGCTGCCGTCGTGATCGACCGTAAAGCACTCGGGTTTGGAAACGTCGTGCAAAAACGCCGCCCACATAAGGCTCGACGAGGGCGCGACGCCGTCGCACAGCGCCAGTTCCCCTGCCACCGTCAGCACGCGGGCGATATGCTCGTAGACGTTAAACGCATGATAGACGCTGCGTTGATCAAACCCGCGAGCGGACGCGAGCTCGGGCACGGCGGCGCAAACAAGCTCGGGGTAGCGCAGCATCGCGTCTCCCCCATGGCCGGTCGAAAGGATACCCTCGAGCTCAATGCCCACGCGCTCGCGCGCCACAGCATCGAGCAGCGGCGCGCACTCGGCAAGCGCCTGTTTAGTCTTAGGCTCGATCATAAAATCCAGACGGCAGGCAAAACGCACCGCGCGCAGCATGCGAAGCGCGTCCTCGTTAAAACGACGCTTGGGATCTCCAACGGCGCGGATGAGCTTGCGGTCTAGGTCGCCCTGACCATCGTAGCGGTCGACAAGACCACGCTCGGGATGCCAGGCCACAGCGTTAACGGTAAAGTCACGACGCGCCAGATCGTCCTCAAGCGACGCCGCACGCTCCACACTCTGGGGATGGCGGCCGTCGGTGTAAAAGCCGTCTAGGCGGTAGGTGGTGACCTCAATGCGCTCATCATCGCAAATAGCCGTGATGCCGCCAAATTTTATGCCCGACTCAACCACGGCGATATCAGCCGCTTCGAGCGCCTCTTTGGACTCCTGCCACAGGCCGCTGCAGCACATGTCAACATCGTGGCTGGGGCGTCCCATCAGGGCATCACGTACCCAACCGCCCACGTACCAAGCCTCAAGACCTGCTACCTCAAGCGCACGCAGGACACGGATAGAGGCATCGGTCGGCTGCGTACCGTTGAGCGAAACATTGCACATGCCTATGGCCTCCTGCGACTATCAAATTGGCTATCGATTGCGTCTGCAAGAAGTCTAGCAAGAAACAGCCTCCACTGCACACGCAAGTCCGATAAACAAAAACGCATCCGTCCTGGTCTAAGACGGATGCGAAATAATTGAACTATTCAGGCAAGGTGCCGGAACTAGCAAACCTGACGGATTGCAATACCCTTCTGATACTCATCGACCTTGGCAAAATCGCCCAGACCCGGGCACTCGACCACGTTGGCGCCGGTGGCCATCGAGAGGCGCAGGGCATCCTCGACGCGCTCGGGGGCGTCGTGCCACACGGAAAGGAAGGCGGCCAGCGAGGAGTCGCCCGCGCAGACGGTCGACAGCAGCTTGACGTCGAAGGTGCGGTTGGCAAACCAGATGTGCTCGCCGTTGGAGAAGTACGCGCCGTCGCCGCCGAGCGTCAGCAGTACATTCTTAGCGCCCTTGGCGTGCAGCTCGGCCATGGCGCCCTTGACGGACTCGTCGTCGCCACCGCTCACCTTAATGCCAAAGATGTCGAGCAGCTCGTCGTCGTTAGGCTTAATGAGGAGCGGCTCCATAGCAATGAGGTCGGCCAGCTGATGGCTCGAGATATCGAGCACGAACTCGGCGCCCTTCGCCTTCACGCGACGCAGGACCTCTGCCAGGAAGCCCTCGGAGGTGTTGGGGGGCAGCGAGCCGCTGATAACCAGGCAGGTCATGTCATCGAGCGAATCGATAAGCTCAAACATCTCCTGCTCGTTGGCCTCGTTGATGGCGGCACCGGCATTGACCATGTTGTACTCGGTGTCGGGACCGGCGTTGAGGAACACGTTGACACGCGTGATGCCGTCAGTCCACACGGGCTTGACGGGCACGCCCAGGGCCTCGGCGCCCTTAACGATGAACTCGCCCGAGAAGCCGGCGAAGAAGCCCAGGATCGTGGTGTCGACGCCGTAGCGGTCGAGCGTAAACGAAACGTTGAGACCCTTGCCGTTGGGGGTGTAGACGGCGTTGCGGGTACGCGTGACGGTGTTGGCAGCAAGACCGTCGCAGGAGATGTTGTAGTCAATGGCGGGATTTGCAGTAAGCGTGTAAATCATGAATGTTCCTTTCACGAAGCAACGTGTTAATGAAAGTATATTCCACGCTTCGGTAAAAGGCTACAACAACTCGGTGAACGGTGTGGAAGCGATGAAGTACGGCAGGACACCTCTCCACCATGGCGGAACAAAAACGGCGCCCCGATCAAAACCGGGACGCCGCATGCGCACGAATATGTCGCGTTTCGCTTACTTGCGATCGAGCTTACGGACGGCAACGCGCTTGCTGTACTCGTCAACGTGACCGAAGTCGCCGATGCCGACGGACTCGGCAACGTTGGCGCCGGTGGCCATAGCGAGCTTCATGGCCTCCTCGACGTTGTCGCGATCCCTGTACCACTTGTGCAGGAACGCAGCGAGGGTGCAGTCGCCGGCGCAGACGGAAGAAACCAGCTTGATGTTGAACTCACGCTTGGCGTACCAGATGTCCTCGCCGTTGGAGAAGTAAGCGTCGCCACGGCTACCACGGGTGAGCAGAACGTTCTGGACGCCGGCCTCGTGAGCCAGCTTCATGGCAACTCGGACCTCGTCGTCGGTGTCGACCGGCACGCCGAAGATGGCCTTCATCTCATGATGGTTCGGCTTGATGAGCAGCGGCTTCTTGTGAGCGAGCTCCTTGAGCTTGTCGGAAGAAAGGTCCAGGACGACGTCGGCGCCACGGGCCTGAGCGTGCTCCATGACCTGAGCCAGGAAGTCGGGCGTAGCTTTGGGAGGCACGGAGCCAGAGACGATCAGGCACTCAAGATCGCCCGCGGTGTCCAGGATGTTGTAGAGCTCCTCCTGGTGCTGCGGCGTAATAGGAGCACCGGGGTTGAGGATGCCGTACTCGTGCTGGCCATCGTTGACGTAGGTGTTGATACGCGTGATGCCGTCGGTCCAGACCGGGCGGCACAGGCAACCCAGGTTCATGACTTCCTCGACGATGAACTTGCCCGTGAAGCCGGCGAAGAAGCCGAGCGCGACGGTGTCGACGCCCATCTTCTTAAAGGCGAAGGACACGTCGAGGCCCTTGCCGTTGGCGGTGTAGCTGGCCGAGCCGGTGCGGACGTTCTCGTCGGGCTCGAGCGGAGAGCTCGAAACCGTCATGTCGACAGCCGGGTTAGCGGTTAGCGTGTAGAACATTTACATTACCCCCTGTATATGTGAGGGCCGCGTGGCCGGCCCATTCCAACCACGCGGTTACCTCTGATACCAAATTAGCGAGCTGCGGACTCGAGCAGTGCCTTGACCTCAGCGGCGGTGTTGCAGGCGAGCGCCTTCTCGGCGAGCTCGTCGCATTCGGCCTTGGTCCACTGGCTGATGGTCTTGCGGGCGCGCAGGATGGACGGAGCGCTCATCGAGAACTCCTCCAGGCCCCAGCTGATCAGCAGCGGCTCAAGCAGCGGATCGGCAGCGGCCTCGCCGCACATACCGACCATGATGCCGGCCTTCACGCCGCACTCGATGATGTTCTTGAGCGAGCGGAGCACGGCGGGATAGTACACCTGGTACAGGTTGGAGATGGTGTCGTTGCCACGGTCGGCGCACATGGTGTAGCCGATCAGGTCGTTGGTGCCGATGGAGAAGAAGTCGGCCACCTCGGCCAGGCGGTCAGCAAGCAGCGAAGCGGCAGGCGTCTCGACCATGATGCCGACCTCGATGTTCTCGTTGAACTTGCGGCCCTCTTCGGTCAGCTCGGCCTTGCACTGCTCGACGAGCTCCTTGACGGCCACGACCTCCTCGACGCAGGTGACGAGCGGGATCATGATCTTGACGTCACCAAAGGCGCTGGCGCGCAGAAGGGCGCGGAGCTGGACCTTGTACTGATCGGGGTTGGCCAGGCAGTAACGCACGGCGCGGAAGCCCATGAAGGGGTTGTCTTCCTTGACCATGTGCAGGTACGGGATCTCCTTGTCGCCGCCCACGTCGAGCGTACGGATGATGACCGGAGCGCCCTTGAGCGCGCTGGCGACCTTGCGGTAGGCGTTGAACTGCTCTTCCTCGGAAGGAAGCTCAGCGGAGTCCATGAACAGGAACTCGGAGCGGAACAGACCAATGGCCTCGGCATCGTGATCGAGCGCGTTGGGCACGTCATCGGGGTTACCGATGTTGCAAGCGATGATCTTCTTGATGCCGTCGGCAGTCACGGACGGCTTGCCGCGGAAGGCCTCGAGGGCTGCCTTCTCGGCAGCGAAGGCCTCGGCCTTGGCGGTGTAGGCAGCGAGCGTCTCCTCGTCGGGATCGGCCTCGACAACACCCTTGCCACCGTCGACGACGACGGTCATGCCGTTGCGCAGTGCGGTGCAGCTGTTGGCAACCGAAAGTACGGCCGGAATCTCGAGGGCGCGCGCGATGATCGCGGAGTGCGACGTGCGGCCACCGGTCTCGGTGACGATACCGGCAACGTGGGCCTTATCGATCGTGGCGGTCATGGACGGCGTAAGGTCGTGCACGACAACGACGGTGTTCTCGGGCAGGACGGAGAGGTCGACGACCTCCTTGCCCAGCAGCTCGGCCAGAATACCGGTGCGGATGTCGGCGATGTCGGCCGCGCGCAGACGGAACATCTCGTCGTCCATGGACAGGAACATGTTCTCAAACATGGTCGAGGTGTCCATGAGCGCCTGCTCGGCGCAGGTACCGCCGTCAATGGCGGCGTTGATGGCGTCAGTCATGCCCGGGTCCTGAGCCAGGACAATGTGTCCGCTCATGATCTCGGCCTCGGCCTCGCCCACCGTCTCCTTCATATGGTCGGCCTGAGCCTGGGTCTTCTCGCAGAAGACCGAAAGAGCGGACTGATAGCGCTCCTTCTCTGCTGCCGAATCAGCAACCTCGTGCGGCTCAAACGTCAAGTCGGGATCGACGGCGACCATGACGGTGCCGATACCGATGCCCTCGGAAGCGTTGACTCCCTGATACATTCCCATTCCTCTCTCCGTGTCATGTGATAAAGCGTTTTGCCATATCCATGACAAAAGAGCGCAGCTACCTTACAACAGGTCACTGCGCCCCCAAATATGAACTTAGTTGTTCAACATGCGACCCGTTTGAGTTCTACTCGCCAAGACCGCTCTTGATGAGCTCGATGGCAGCAGCCAGAGCCTCGGCCTCGTCGGCGCCGTCGCACTTGACCTCGACCTCAGTACCGCAGGGGATACCAGCAGCCATGAGGGCCATCGGGGACTTGCCGTTGACCTCCTTCTCGGGGGTGACGACCGTCACGTCACAGGCGTACTTGCCCATGGTGGAGGCGAACAGACCAGCCGGACGCATGTGCAGACCCTGAGGATTAACGAGGGTAGCCTTCTCAGAAACCATAGTTGACTCCTTTTTGTGTTTAACCCCTGTCATGCATGTGGCAGGAGTCAGATTCACGACGTTGTTTATATTAACTCACATCAAACGGTTTTTCATTATGTTTCGCACGAATTGTTGGACAGATGTCGTTCCTGTACGCTTGCCTGCCGGGCGGGGCGGTTAAGTTTGCTGCTCTACAGTCCTGCGCAAGACGAAAAGCACATTAAGTGCTTTCCTTTGCGTGCGGAACTCGCGACAAACTTAACCGCCCCGCCCGGCAGGCAAGCTGCGGAAACTCGGTCGGCTCAGAGCAATATCGTGTGAACGGAATTCTGGCTGAGGATCTGTTCGCGACAAAGACTCAATGGGCAGTTCCCTCTATGCCCTTCTGGAAGTTGCGGTGAAATAGGGACTGATTTGCGGTTGAAACGTTTAAACAATCCCTATTTCACCGCACCTTACAGAAGGGAATGAAAAAAGGCGGGGGCTCCGAGTGGAGTCCTCGCCTTTGTTACAGGGGGCGATGGTATTCGCGTGTTGCGGGATTAGACCAGACGGGCGTTGATCGTCTTGGCGATCTCGGCGGCGTCGGTGGAACCCTTGACGGTGGCACGGAAGTCCTCGTCCATGAGCGCCTCGGCGACCTTGGACAGGATCTTGAGGTGCGTAGTGCCGGCCTGGGCACCGGGGATGAGCAGGGCGATAGCCACGTTGACGGGAGCGCCGTCCATGGTGTCCCAACCGGTCACGCCGGACTCGTCCTTGACGACGATGACGGCAGCCTCGGTAATGGCGTCGGACTTGGCATGCGGGATGGCGAAGCCCTCCATCATGCCCGTGGTGCCCTCGGACTCGCGGGCCAGGAAGGCGTTCATCACGGCGTCGGCGTCGCTGGCGATACCGGCCTTGACGGCCTGGTTGGAAACGAAGCTCAGAGCCTCGTCACGAGAAGCGAAGTCCTCGGCGACAAAGACATTCTCGACCTTCACGAAGTCGGCAGCCTCGGCCTTGGGGGCCTCGACGGCAGCGGCCTTGGGAGCCTCAACCGGCTTGGCTGCAGGAGTGGCCTTCTGGTTCTTCTCAAAGTCGTACTTCTTGAAGGCCACGAAAAGGATGCCACCGACCACAGCGCCGATGAGGATCGCGAGGACCCAAAGCGGACCGTTCTCGACAACGGGCAGGACCAGGAAGCCACCGTGAGGCGCCGGATCGTGAACGTTGAACATAATGGTCAGGATCGAAGCGATAGAGGAACCGAGCATCATGATGGGCATGACGGGCCAGATGTTCTTGGTCATGAACGGAATGGCGCCCTCGGTGATGTGGGTGCAACCAAGGATGAGGTTGACGACACCGGCGTCGTGATCCTCCTGGCTGAAGTACTTCTTGCCGACAACGACGGCAAAGGTGGTGATCAGCGGCGGAACGATGCAGGCGGCGGAGACGGCAGCCATGAAGTTGGTGCCGAAGTTATAGGTATCGGTGCCAACACCGGCGGCCAGAGCCTCGGTGAGCATAGCGGTACCGGTGACGTAAGCAGCCTTGTTGACCGGGCCGCCCATGTCAAAGGCGCACATGCAGCCAATGGCAAGACCCAGGACAACGGCGCCAGAGGCGGACAGGCCCTTGAGGAAGTCCATCATGGCGGTGTTGATGGCAGCCATGGGGCCGGAAATGCCGAGCATGACCAGGCCGACGATAGCCGTCGAGAACAGCGGGTACAGGAAGATAGCCTTGAGGCCGTCCAGATTCTTGGGCAGACCGGCAAAGACCTTCTCGAGCAGCAAGATGACATAGCCGGCAAGGAAGCCGCCGACGATGCCGCCCAGGAAGCCGAAGCCCACGCCGGCGCCACCGGCATCGATCATGCCGGTCTCGGCGTTAACAGGCAGGCCCTGGATGGCGATCATACCGGCAACAAAGCCGGGGACGAGCGCCGGGCGCTTGCCGATGGATTCGGCGATGTAGGCGGAAAGCACCGGAACCATAAGGTTCATGGCGATGCCGCCGATGATCTTGAGCATCGCAGCAAAGCTGTTGTAGTCAGACGCCGTCGAATCGAAGGACGTAATGCCCCACAGGAACGAGACAGCGGTCAGAACACCACCAGCAACAACGAAGACCAGCATGTGGCTGACGCCGTTCATGAGGTGCTTGTAGATGACGTGGCCGATGGACTCCTTCTCCTCGACCTCATCCTCGACATCGGCAGCGGCTGCAACCGTGCTGTCGCCCTTGGCGGCGAGCGCGCGGTCAATCAGCTTACCGGCGGCCTCAACGGACAGGGCCTTGGAAACACCAACGGAAACCATGGGCTTACCGGCGAAACGCTCAGCCTGGACATCCTTGTCGGCTGCGACGACGACGGCCTTGGCACCAGCGATCTCACTCTTGGTGAGCTCGTTCTCGACACCGACCTGGCCATGAGTCTCGACCTTAATGGTCAGACCGCGCTCGGCAGCTGCCTTCTCCAGCGCCTCCTTCGCCATGAAGGTGTGCGCAATGCCGGTCGGGCAACCGGTCGCGGCGATGATGTCAAACTTAGCCATGTGTCCCTCCTTCTTGAGTACAGCGCCCGCGGGCGCTCCCCTACACGCGCTTCGATGCGCGTTTTTCCACAACTGAAAGATACCAACCTACCGTCCGCGTGAGAAGAGCTAAGGTGCAAATCTCCGGTGAAAGGTTCTTTCATAACCGTAAACGGTAAGTGAAAGTTTACCATCAACACTTGAAACGGCAAGGTGTATCTTGTAATTGAAAATGCCCGTATACTATGGCATTGCAAATCAAGCTAGATTTTCATGCCAACCAGGAGCCATCCATGACCGATAGTAGCAAGAGCGCACTTTCCCTCATTAGCACCCATCAGGGATACAGCGAGTCCGAGCAGCGCATTGTCGACTATATATTGGAGCACCAGTCCGAGGCGCCACGCCTCACGGCCGCTCAGCTCTCGCGCGCCGCCGCCACGTCCGAGGCGACCGTTTCGCGCTTCTGCCGCAAGCTTGGCTTTGGTAGCTTCCGCAGCTTTCAGTTTTCGTTGGCGAGGGATTTGGAAAGCCAGCGTAACGAGGGCCTGACTGACGAGGTCTCGCTCGACAATATGGAGCAGAGCCTCAAGAATATCCTGGCTGCCAAGGTGAGCGAGCTTAATGCGACCATCGACGGGATCGACCACGATACGCTGGCGGCTGTTGTGCATGCCCTTAAGCATGCAGGGGTTATTGAGTTTGCAGCTGTGGGCAATACGAACGCGGTCGCGCTCGATGCGACGTTTAAGTTTTCGCAGCTGGGCCTGCGCTGCATGGCGAGCACCATTAGCGAGACATCAATCGGCTTTGCGCTCACGTTACGCCCGGGTGACGTCATCGTGCTTATCTCAAACTCCGGCAAATCGCGCCGATTGAATCGCATGGCAAAAGCGGCTCGCAACTGCGGCGCAACCGTAGTCGTCATCAGCAGTGACAGCAAATCCCCACTCGCGCGCCTGGCAGACTACACTTTTAATACCGTCAACCACGAAGCGCTGCTGACGACAGGCGACTTTGCGTTCTCTAAGATCAGCGCTACGATGATCATCGAAGTCATCTACAACTTCCTGCTGCCCGAGATTGAAGACGCCCGCGAGCATATCAGCTACTACGAGGAGCTCATCCAGCCGGACAAGGTCGTTGAGTAAAACGCGTAGTGGGACAAAAATTTCAGTCTATTTTGTCCCACCAACACCGCTGATACGATCTAGCCTCGAGCTTCTTCAAGCATCTGTTTGGCGTGCGCCAGGCTTGCCTCGGACTGATCGCCGCTCAACATGCGGGCGATCTCGGCGGTACGCGCTTCGCCGGTTACCTCGTCCAAATGCGTCTGGGGAACATCGCCCGGTTCCTTACTGACAACATAATGCTTGTCGGCCATGACGGCGACCTGCGCCAAGTGGGTTACGACAATCACCTGATGCGTAGCGGCGAGATCTGCCAGCACGCCCGCGAGCGCACGCGCCGTGGAGCCACCGACACCAGCATCGACCTCGTCAAACACCAGCGTATCGACACCGTCCGCGTTACCGAGGACAACCTTGCTTGCCAGCATGACGCGGCTGAGCTCGCCGCCCGACGCAATGCGGCGCAGGGGGCGTGGCGTCAAGCCGGCACCGCTGCGGTATAGCAGCTCGTAACTCGAAGGACCAACCGGCGTCCACTCAGCACGGGGAAGATCGCGCGACTCCCAGACGAGCTCGGCACTACCCATCTCCAGGCGAGCCATCTGGCGGCCAACCTCGTGACAGAAGCGCGGGGCCGCCGTATTGCGAGCGCGCTTAAGCGCCTTGGCGGCAGCAAACAGTTCGTGCTCCGCCGCGCCAAGCGCTTCACGCGCCATTTTGATCTGTTCATCGCCATTATCAACCAGCGAAAGCAGCTCTTGCGAGCGATCACGCATGGCAAAAACATCGTCCATGGTCGGACCCCACTGACGCAGCAGGCCCTTGAGGTCGGAATACCGCTCGCGCATGCGAGCGAGCTCGCGCGGGTCGAAGGCGACCCCATCGCGATAGGCGCGCAGCTCGTTGGCACAATCCTCAAGCGAGATGCAGGCATCCGAAAGCGTCTCGGCAATGTCGCCCAGTTTGCGATCGACGGTAGCCATTCGGGAAAGCTCTGCCACGGCGCTGTTCACGGCATCGAGCGCTCCCCCTTCGGCGGCAAGCGATGCATGGGCATCGTTAGCTGTGGCAACCAGTACCTCGGCATGTTCGGAGCGCGGCAGCAATTCCTCGAGTTCCTCATACTCGCCCGGCTTAGGGTCGACCTCGCCGATGCGCTCGAGGGCAAAGCGCGCCTCCTCGACACGACTCCCCTGCGCACGCGAGGCCTCCTCAACGCGACGGACCTCCTTGGCAGCCGCGCGCGAGGCTTTAAAGCAAGTACGGTAGTGCTCGAGTGCCTCGAGCGCAGAGCGCCCCGCCCAGGCATCGACCATGGCAACGTGATGCGCCGGGTCGAGGAGGCGCTGGTGCTCGTGCTGACCGCACAGATCCATCATCACGCCGACGCGCTCCGAAAGCTCGCGCACGCTGGCGATGCGGCCGTCAATCCTCACGCGGCTGCGGCCCTCGGCAGAAAGGCTGCGCTGGACCGTGAAGCCCTCCGTGTCGTGCGGGCCGTCAAACAGGCGTGCCTCGACGCTCGCCAGCGCCTCGCCCTCGCGCACCGTCGACGAATCCGCACGCTCGCCCAAAATAAGCTTAAGGGCCGAGAGCAGCGCGGTCTTGCCGGCGCCGGTCTCGCCTGTCAGGACAGTCAGGCCGGCACTCGGCACCAGCGTCGCCTCACGAATGAGTGCAATGTTAGAAACCTGCAGCTCATCGATCATGACGGACTCCGTAGAATACGCGGCTCACCGAGTTGTAAAAACTCTCGGGGCCGTAGTCGAGCAGCAGCACATCGCCTGGGCCTCGGCGCACGGCCACGCTCTCGACCGTGCCGTCGCAGGTAATAAACTGTCCATCGATAGCGATCGCCGGAACGCTCGGGCGATCATCGGACATAAAGATTTCGACGACATCACTCGGCGAAGTCAAGAAGGCACGGGCCTGAATGGTGTGCGGCGCAATGGGTACGCAGACCATACCCGTATAGTCGGGGCTCACAATGGGGCCACCGGCACTGAGCGCGTACCCCGTAGAACCAGTCGCCGTGGACACGACCACGCCGTCGCCACGCAGTCGATCGATATGGTGGCCCGACACCGTGATGTCGAACTCAACCATATCGGACAGGGGGCCGCGCGTGAGCGCCATGTCGTTGAGGGCGAACGTGCGCACGACATCCTTCGTGCCATCGTCGCGCACGGACACGATATCCGCGGCGATGGTGGCGCGACGGCTCACGTGCAGCTCGCCGGAAAGGGCGTCGCTCACGACCTGCAGAATGTCGCGCTCCTCGGGGCTCGCAGCAGTTAAAAAGCCCAGGTGACCATAGGAAAGACCGAGGATAGGAATCTCGCGATGGTTGAGGATGCGGGCAGCGCGCAGCAACGTACCGTCGCCGCCGAGCGTAATGACCAGATCGGAGCCGTCAATATCAGGCGTGCTTTGAATCTTCGATCGCTGGTCGGCAGCCCATGCGACCTCATAGCCCTGGCGCGTCAGCCAAAGCTCGAGCATCAGGCCGCTCTCAACCGCCTCTTGCTTGTAGTAATTGGGAACCAGAAAGACCTTCATAGCGTTGCAGCTTTCTCGCTCAAAACCGATACCTGGAATTGCAGCTCGTCTTGCGTGCGGTCGCCGGGGTCAAATCTCGTGCCGTACAGGAAAAACTCAACGTTTCCCTTGGCACCATGAATGGGCGACACGCACACATCGACCGGGAACAGCCCCTTGGCAGCAAAGAGTTCAACTGCCGCAACGAGTGTATCGCGGCGCACGGCGGGATCGGTCACAATGCCGCCCTCACCCACCAGCGCCGCCGGAGCCTCAAACTGCGGCTTTACAAGCGTGCAGAATGCACCCGTAGGCGCCAGGCACGCCAGCACCGCATCGATAATGTTCGCGATGCTGGTAAACGAGACATCACACACAGCCAGGTCGATGGCGCCGGCATAGCCAAGCTCAGGCAGCTGCGTCACGTTTGTGCGCTCATGCAGCGTCACGCGATCGTCCTGACGTAACGACCAATCGAACTGGGCGCGACCAACGTCCACCGAGACAACGGTCGCAGCTCCGCGCTTGAGCAGGCAATCGGTAAAGCCGCCGGTAGAGCAGCCCACATCCAGACAGGCAAGGCCCGTCGGATTGATACCAAACGTATCAAGCGCGCCTTCGAGCTTAAGACCGCCGCGGCCAACATAGGGAATGCGCCCCTTCACGTGCAACGGCAGGCCCGGGGTCACCTTAAGGCCCGGCGAAGTCAAGCGCTCGCCGCCACTCGAGACCAAGCCAGCCATAAGAGTGCGAAGGGCATCCGCGCGATCGGCGCAGATGCCCTGTGAAATCAGTTCGTCATCAAGACGCACGCGTTTCATGAATGCCATCAACCATTCGTATCCGGAGATGCGGCCTAGCTATCCTGGGATTCGTTTGCCGCATCCTCATCGTATTCCTGCTCGAGCTTGTCGGCCTCACGCGGCGTCAGCTCAAACTTGTCGACCATGTCGACCGCACGGGAGCCCAGCTCAATCGCCTCGTCAAACAAATCGAGCGAACGCTCCAAGGACGTATCCTTAGAGCGAACGGTAGCTATGATCTGGTCCAAGCGGTCCGAAATCTCGTCGAAGTTGCGGACGGAACCCTCTGGCATGGCTACTCCTCGACGGTACCGGTCTCGGCCTCGGCGACCTCAGCAGCGTCCACGTCCTCGGACAGCACGCCAGTCTCGGCCTGGGCAACCGCAACCTTTGCGGCAGCCTCGGCAGCCTGTGCCTCCTCGCGAGCGCGATCTTCGGCCAGCAGCTCCTGGTATAGGTCCTCGCCCGGCAGCTCCTCGCTGCGAGCGATCTTACCCAGCACGCCGTTGACGAACGACGCGGACTGGTCGGTGCCATAGGCCTTGGCAAGCTCGACGGCCTCGTTAATCACGATGGCGTCAGAGACCTCCTCGTCGGTGAGGAAACGCATCTCGTAAACGGCGATACGCAGCAGATTACGGTCGGCGCCGGGCATGCGCATAAGATCCCAGTTCTTGGCAACGGAGCGCAGAGCACAGTCGATGCGGTCGATATGCTCGTAGGCACCTCGGCACAGCTCCAGCGCATAGGGATCGAGGGGACCCTTCGAGATCAGGAAATCACCCTCGAGGACGCGCTCGAGCGGGCTGTCCGTGGCCTCGGCCTGGAACAGAAGCTGAAGCGCCTGACTGCGGGCAAGAGTTCGCCCGCGATAAACCTTAAGGCTCAAAGGTTACTCCTTGGGGAAAACGAGGCCGTCGATGCAAACGTCAACACGCTCAACCTCAACGCCAACCTGGGCATCGATGGCGGCGACCACGGCAGCGCGAACGGCCTCGGCGAGTTTCTTGAACGGATAGCCAAAGAACACCACGACACGCACGGTGAGTGCGAGCTTGTCGCCGACGACCTCGGCCTCGACCGCCGGCTCGGAAGCCGGGGCCTTGGACGAGAGCATCATGGAGACAAGGTTGGTGGCAAGGTCCTTGACGCCAACGGAGGCGATGCCCTCGACATCGGACACGGCGCGCGAGACGATGGCGGTCAGAACATCGGGCGAAATGCCGATGCCGTCAATCTTGATTTCCTGGGGCATGAGTCCTCCTAGAAAAGTTGGTTGCTAGACGCGGGAGACGAACTTGCCGTCGCGGGTGTCAACCTTGATGACCTCGCCCTCGTTGAGGTACATGGGGACCTGGATGACAGCGCCGGTGTCGATCGTGGCCGGCTTGGTGGAACCCTGGACGGTGTCGCCCTTAAAGCCCGGGTCGGTCTGGACGATGGTGGTCTCGATGAACATCGGCGGGGTCACGCCCATGAGCTCATCGTCGGCGAAGAGCAGCTGGCAGATGTCGTTCTCGCGCAGCCACTTGGAGTTCTCGCCCACCATGTCCTCGGGAACAGGAACCTGCTCATAGGACTCGTTGTCCATGAAGATGTAGTCGGTGCCATCGTTGTAGAGGTACTGGAACTCACGGGTGGTGAGCATGACGCTCTCGAACTTGGTGCCGGCGTTGCAGGTGTTCTCGACGACGCGGCCGCTCTTGATGTCGCGGGTCTTGTAGCGCACAAACGCGCCGCCCTTGCCCGGCTTGACATGCTGGAACTCGACGATGGTGTAGACCTTGTCCTTGATGCGGAGACCGAGGCCGTTCTTGAAGTCGGCGGTGGAAATGGTAGGCATAGCGACCTTTCTTGTTATGGGCAGAACGCACAAGCGTCCAAATTACATACGACAGAAATTATACACTTGCAGACGGCGCCTGCGGCGAGCGCATAAAAAGAGAACGCGGGGCGTCCGAATCAATCCGGACGCCCCGCCCCAAACTATCTACTGAAGTAAACTAGCAGTCGATAACGTGCAGGTCGTGCGGGGTCTTGGTGAAGGGCTCGTAGCCGTTCTCAGTGACCACGCCGTAGTCCTCAAGGCGTACGCCGCCCACGCCGGGCAGGTACACGCCGGGCTCCATGGTGATAACCGAGCCGACCTCGATGATATTCTTGCTTCGGTTGAAGTTGGGCAGCTCATGGATGTCGATGCCCACGCCGTGACCCAGACCATGGTTGTAGTAATCGCCATAGCCGGCATCGCCGATGATCTTCTTGGAAAGCTTGAAAATGTCGTTGCCCTCAACGCCCGGATGGATGGCGGCGACGCACTCCTCGTGCGTACGGCGCACGAGCGCGTACAGGTCGAGCTGCTCCTGGGTGGGCTCGCCCATCACGACGGTACGAGTCATGTCGGAGCGGTAGTCGCAGTATCCCGCGCCGTAGTCCATCAGGACAAAGTCGCCCTTCTCGATCACGCGGTCGCTCGGGACGGCATGCGGGTTGGCGGTGTTGGGGCCGCTCGCGACGATGGAACCGAAGGCCAGGCTGTCAGCACCGTTGGCGAACATAAAGTTCTCGAGCTCGTTGCGTACCTGTTTCTCGGTCATACCGGGCTTAATAAAGCCGAGCATGTGCTGGAAGGCGGCATCGGTGATCGACTGCGCATGGCGCATGAGTTCAATCTCCTCGGCGTCCTTGATGGCGCGCATCTTGCGGATGTCGTCGTGCATCAGCGGCAGCATACAGGCGACGGAGCGGTCCTCCAGGCCGCGCTGAATACCCTGGTAGAAATTAATCTGCATATCGTCCTCGACAGCGCAGACGCGGCATTTGTTGGCCGCGATCTTGCCGGCAACCCAACCGGGGATGGTGCCCTCATCCATGTCGTAGACCCAAGGGCTGCCGGCGGGCGTGTTCTCCTCAAAGCTATTGAGGTAGCGCGAGTCGGTGTGAAACAAGCACTGGTCGGCCGTAATAAACGCAGCGTGCGGGAACTCGAAGGTGTAGTCGAAGACGCCCTTCACGCCCGTAAGCCAACGAAGGTTGGCCTCGTCGCGCACCACGATGGCGTCGTAGCCACGTTCGACCATCAGGGCACGGACACGCTCGATACGACCGGCAGGACCGGCAGCAAACTCAGACATGCAGATTCCTTTCTTGTTATCTCTATATAGACGGGACGGGTCTCAACCGAACGACGGAATCGCATGCGATCCGAAACCGATTGGAAACCCGCCCCTCAACATGATACGAAAGACGATGGAAGTCAATAAATCTTAGAGAAGTTCTTTGCGAGAAGCCAGGTAGGCGTGAGCATGGCGCTCAAGAACCTCGTCCTCAACGTTCGTTAGGCGAATGGCGCCGAGTGCCGCGGGCAGCGGCAACATGCTGCGGTTCGAGCGTGCAAACTGCTGCTTGCGGAACTCCTCGATATATGCGGCAGACTCCAGATTGAAGGCAAGTTCCTCGATACCAAAGTCCTCCAAGCAGTCATCGACCTCAAAGACGTAATCGATATCGAAATCGCAGGCATCATGTGCTAGGCGCGCCTCAAAGCGCATGCCCTCGGACAACAGCTGGTAGGCAGGGACCTGCGAAGCGGCATCGCCCAAGCAAGCGCGCAAGGTACGCTCCCCCGTCTTGCCAAAATCGAGCGCATGGCGGGCGCTCGGGTTCGTGGCCATCAGTACGTCCTTGCGAGCAGTCTGAGACCATTGAACGGCATTGACGAGCGCGACCTCCTCGCCCGCGAGAATCTCGGGGACGGTCTCAATAAACTGATTCCAGCGGGACTTGCTGCTCGAAAGCATGGTGCCAACAAGTACCGCATAGCCGAGCTTGAGGTCCTCGGGGTCCGCCTCGCGAACAAGATCGAGGTCACACACGACCAAACCCGGTTCGGGACGGAACGCGATAGCGGGAAGCGCATTGGCCGACGAGGCGACGAGCGGCTTCATGGTCGTCGCGACCGTGAGCATGGCGTCGAACGTCGTCGGCAACAGCGCGCACTCGGTTCGGCCGCACCACTGGTTTGCGCACCAGCTAACAACCGAGCAGGTTGCGGCATCGCCAACGGCGACAACCAGATCGTCGCAGGTAATGCCGTTGACAGACAGGGCGCCAAAGATCGCATCGGCATCGGCCAGCGTGGCACCAGCAGGCGAAAGCTCAAGGACGAGCAGCGACACGGCAAAACCGGCGTCGACCAGCGCATGCTCGACAACCTCACCAAAACGCTCGGATGTGGCGTCGTTCCAAACCACCATCGCGCGCTTAGGCTTGCCAACGGCCGAGGCAAACATGCGCGACAGCTCATCGAACGCGCCCAATCCGACACGGACATCGACGCTGCGGTTTTGGAAATTGATCAGTTGACGGCGAATCATAGCAGCCCACGCTCCAAAAGCATCTCGGCACAAAGGTAGGAAACGTCCTCGAAGGACTTGTTGCGAATATCAAGGGTAAGGTCGGCGGCCTGGCGATACAGCGGACGGCGATGCTCAAACAGGCGCGCGGCATGCTCAGGCGAGCGGAAATCGGGGCGCGTGTCGGACCGACGAATCTGGCGAATCGAATCCTCGAAGTCGCCCTCGAGGTACACGCACGTACCCATTTCGTGCATCAGCTCAATATTCACCGGCGTCTCGACAATGCCGCCCCCGCACGAAACCAACAGGCTGCGCTCACTTTGGAGCGAACGGAGCGCCGAGGTCTCGAGCTCACGAAAACGATCCTCGCCCTCGGTCTCAAAAATCTCGGTTACCGACTTACCGCAACGGCGCACGACCAGTCGGTCGGTATCGATAAAACGCCGCTTGAACATAGTGCCGACGTTGCGCGCGAGCGTCGATTTGCCCGCGCCCAAAAAGCCGATAAAGAAGATATGGTCGCAGCCGTGTTTGATGTGCTGAGACATGGCGAAACCTATTCCTCGCAGGGAAGGTCGCGCAGGGCCCGGCGCTCAAAGATACGGAAGATCTGCGTGTACCACAGATCCTGGGTTGCCTGCGGCTTAACCAGGATAGTATCGACGCCGGCGAAGTTGCCACTCCACACGTCCGTGTAGAGCTGATCACCGATCAGCACCGCCTCGTCGGCCGTGGCGCCGAGGCGCTTAAGACCCGCCTTGAGGGCAAACGGCGCCGGCTTCATGGCGTGGCTGATGGCCTCGAGTCCCAGCTCGCGTGCAGAGCTCATGACCTGGTCGCGATGCCAGTTGTTGGACACCATGCACAGCTTAAAGCCTTTGGCGCGGGCGGCGTCGAGCCAAGCGGAAACCGCGGCAGGAACCTGCTCGGTGTCGCGCGGCACCAGGGTGTTATCGCGATCGAGCAGAATGGCGCGTTTGCCGTCGGCCCACAGGGTATCAAGGTCGATGCGATCGACCGAGGCAACGTATCGTTTGGGGCTAAAAATCCTCATGCTAATTCCAAGACTGTTGATGCTCTTCGTAGGTTTGCGAGAAGTACTCCTCGTCCTGCGTAATGTAGAAATACAGGTCATCGGAGTCGGTCGGCTCAAGCGTGGCCTTAAGTGCCTCGAGCGACGGAGAGCAGATGGGCGTGGGCGGAAGGCCCTCGTGCTTGTAGGTGTTATAGGGACTATCGCTCTGCAGGTCGTCGGCGGTAACCTCGCCACCGGTGACATACATCATGGTCGCATCGCTGTTGAGGTAACGCAGACCATCGAGCTTGCCGGCAAGGCGGTTGTAGAAGACCGAGGCCACGTGCGCACGTTGATCGGCGTTGAGGCCCTCGCGCTCAACGATAGAGGCCAAGTTGACGATGTCGTAGTCGGACATCTCCACGCCGTAGCGTTCCTTGATCTTGGCTTCGCAGCTCGCAAAGTCAAGCGACTTGTACTCGGCCTTAAACTGATCGAGCATGGCGCGAATCACGTCATCGGCCGTCGGCGAATCGCCCAGCGAATAGGTCTTGGGGAACAAGAAACCCTCGAGCGAATCGTTGGCGGCGCCCTTAAGGAAGCTATAGTCGTCAACGTAGTTGGAGGCCTTGGCCTGGTTGAGGAAGTCTTCCTTAGAGAAGCTGTCGTATGCCTGGGCCACACGGTCGGCGACTTGATCGACCGTTAGGCCCTCAGGGATAGTCAGCGCATTGGAGCCCGCGTTGGGGCCTTCCATGAGCTGCTGAACAACCTTGGTCGCATCCATGAGTGTGGTGAACGAATAATCACCAGGCTTGAGCGACATATCGGCGTTGAGCTTTTTCACCGCCGCATAATAATCCTTGGGATTTTCGACGATATGGTTCTCGGAGAGAATCGAGGCGATAGTATCGCCCGAAGCACCATCGGGAATGGTCACCGTAACCTGCTGACCAGCCGTGACCTTGGTATCCCCACCGGCAAAGAAGCCCTTGACGGCCGGCACGACAAAGAAAGCGATCGCAGCAAGCGCGAGCACCGACACCACAACGCCGATGATCATGGGAACCGGAGAACTCTTCTTTTGAGCACCGCGACGAGCATGCGTGTTGTAGCTCGAGCGGGTCGCCGGAGCAACGCCATGCGAACCGCGAGCGTGATGCGAATGCGATTGGGGGGCCTGCGTTCGCTGGGTAGGTGCCTGCTGCTTAAAGCGGGTGCCGCCTGCAGGCTGGGCCGTACGAGCAGTGGGCTGCTGAACCGCGTGAGAAGCCGAATGCTGAACCGAACGAGCAGAAGGCTGCTGACCCGTCCGTTGAACAGGTTGGGCCGAACAAGAGAAGGACTGCGCCGGGCGCGCGGCAGGCTGAGCTGAGCGCTGCGTCGGCTGTGCCGGACGCTGGCCAGGCTGGGCAGGGCGCGACGCCGGCTGCTGTGTACGATTCGGCTGGCGCGGATCGGAAGCACTAGGCATGCGAAACCTCCTCGTTTTTACGATCGAGCCACGTCTGCAAAAACAGGCTGGCGGCAATCATGTCGATCTTGCCCCTCATCTGCTTTTCGTTGAGGCCCTGCTCGCGCAGGATACGCTTGGCCTCTTGCGAAGACAGACGTTCGTCCTCAAACTCCAGCGGAAGATCGAGCTCGTCGGCAATCTTTTGCGCCACGGCGGCAACGCGCTCGGCCTGGGGGCCGGGCTCACCGGCCATGGTCAAGGGACGTCCGCTTACCAGGATGTCGGGCTCATAGTCCTCGACCAGGTAGCGGAACGTCTTGGCCATACCGGTGACCTCGGCGGCCGGGAGCACCTTGACGGGCATCGCCATCTTGCCATCACGGCTCGAGACGGCGATGCCAATCCTGGTCTCCCCTATGTCCAGCGCGAGCGCAACCACAGCGACTTCTTAGATTCTTAGGCGCCGAGCGCGGTCTTAGCGGCCGCGAGGGCATCGGCGATGCCGGCAGCATTCTTGCCACCGGCCTGGGCCATGTTGGGACGACCGCCACCGCGACCGTCGACCAGACCCGCGATCTGCTTGATCACGTTACCGGCGTGGAACCCGGCCTTCACGGCGTCATCGGAGCCGGCAGCGAGCAGGGCCGGAGTGCCCTTCTCAGTCACGCTGGCGATGACACAAGCGACAGGGCCGGCCACCTTCTGGTGCACGGTATCCCATACGTTGCGCAGGTCGGCAGCCTCAAGGCCCTGGAGCTCAGCAACGACGAGCTTATAGCCGTCGAGCTCGACAGCACCCTCGATGGCGCTGGAAATGGCGTCGGAGGAACCACCGGTCAGAGCCTTTTTGAGCTTGTTGGACGTCTCGCGCAGTTCGGCCTGCAGGTTCTCCACACGGGCGGGAACCTCGTCGACGCGGCACTTGAGCGCAGCGGCGGCGGCGTCAACGAGTGCCAGGCGGTCGGCCATATAGTCGAGAGCACCCTTAGAGGTCACGGCCTCGATACGGCGGACATTGGAGCCTGTGGAGGACTCGGAAATGATCTTGAACAGGCCGATCTCGGCGGTGTTGGCAGCGTGCGTGCCACCGCAGAGCTCGCGGGAGAACGGCTGGTCCTCGGCGCCCACGGAGACGACGCGGACAACATCGCCGTACTTCTCTCCAAACAGAGCGACAGCGCCGGCAGCCTTAGCCTCGTCGATGCCCATGACACGGGTCACAACCGGCTTGGAAGCGAAGATCTGCTGGTTGACCAGGTCCTCGACAGCCTTGAGCTGCTCGGAGGACAGGGCCTCGAAGTGCGTGAAGTCAAAGCGCAGGTGCTCGGGCGTCACCAGCGAACCGGCCTGGGAGACGTGCTCGCCCAGGACCTGCTTAAGGGCAGCGTCGAGCAGGTGCGTGGCGGTGTGGTTGCGGCGCAAGAAGCCACGGCGCTCGGCGTCGAGCGCGGCGGTAACAGCGGCACCGACAGTCAGCGTGCCCTCGGCAACGTGCGCGACGTGGGCATACAGGCCGTTGTGGTTCTTGGTGTCGGCAACGGTCAGAACAACGCCCTCGGCGGAAAGCTTGCCGGCATCGCCCTGCTGGCCACCCATCTCGGCATAGAACGGGGTGCGGTCGAGCACGACCTCGACATCCTCGCCGGCGGCAGCGGACTCGACGGACTCGCCGTTGCGCACGATGGCGACAACCTTGGCGCCCTCGATGACGTCGTTGTCATAGCCGTCGAACTCGGTCGCGGCAACCTTGTCGGAAAGCTCGACCCACACGTCGTTGAAGCTGCCCCAGGCATCGCCCTTGGCGTTGGCACGAGCGCGGGCCTTCTGGTCCTCCATGCAGGCGGTGAAGCCGTCCATGTCGACGTCGTGGCCAGCAGCGCCGGCGATCTCGACAGTCAGGTCAATGGGGAAACCAAAGGTGTCGTGCAGCTTAAAGGCAACGTCGCCCGGAAGGACGGCGCCGTCGGCGAGCGCGGCCAGGGCCTCGTCCAGGTAAACACGGCCGTTGTCGAGCGTCGTGGAGAAGCGCTCCTCCTCGGAGGCGACAATACCCTTAACGAGCGCGACGTTCTTGAGCAGCTCGGGATAGGCCTCGCCCATCTGAGCGTTAACCTCGTCGATGAACTTGGTCAGGAAGGCGCCCTCGATGCCCAGCAGGCGGCCGTGGAACACGGCGCGGCGGAGCAGGCGGCGCAGGACGTACTCGCGGCCCTCGTTACCGGGCAGGATGCCGTCCGAGATCATAAAGTCGACGGCACGGGAGTGGTCGGCGATGATGCGCAGGGAGCGGCTGGCGCCGGAGTAATCGTCGGCGTCATAGGTCTTGCCGCTGATCTCCTCACCGAGCTTGATGAGGTGCTGCATCAGATCGCCGTCGTAGTTGGCGGTCTTGTGCTGCATGATGGCGGCCATGCGCTCCAAACCCATGCCCGTATCGAGGTTACGGTGTGGCAGCTCCGGCATGGAGCCGTCCTCCTGGCGGTCGTACTGGGTAAACACGAGGTTCCAGAACTCAAGGAAGCGGTCGCAGTCGCAGCCGGGCTTGCAGTCGGGGCTGCCGCAACCGACCTCCTCGCCCATGTCAAAGTAGATCTCGGAGCACGGACCGCAGGGGCCGGTGGGGCCAGCGGCCCAGAAGTTGTCGTCCTCGCCCAAGCGGGAGATGTGGTCCTCGGCAACGCCCAGGGAGCGCCACACGTCATGGGTCTCATCGTCCTCGGTAAAGACGGTAAAGTACAGGCGGTCGAGCGGCAGCTTGAACTCCTTGGTGATGAGCTCAAAGGCCCAGGCGCAAGCCTGCTCCTTGGAGACGCCGCCAAAAGAGAAATCGCCGAGCATCTCGAAGAACGACAGGTGACGGCCGTCCTCGCCGATGCAGTCGATGTCGTTGGTGCGGACGCACTTCTGGCAGGAGATCGCGCCAATCTCCTTCATGGTCTTCTTGCCCTGGTAGTACTCCTTAAACTGGTTCATGCCGGCGTTGGCAAGCAGCAGTGAAGGATCGTCGGGGACGAGGGACGAAGAAGGATAGAGCTTAAGACCGCGCTCCTCAAAGAAGTTGAGGAACTTGGAGCGAATCTCGGCCGTAGTCATTGACGGGTAGTCAGCACTCATAGAGGGAATCTCCTCGGTTTCACATCGAAACAGTTCAAACGTAACGATATTACCATCCCGCCG
>NZ_JBBNLR010000053.1:0-633 GCF_040092375.1 Collinsella sp. CLA-ER-H5 | reverse complement strand
CCTCCATAGCCTCTCCACCTGCGGAAACGGTGCGACGGCCAGGTGCCGGGGGCTATTCCCGCGTTGCGCTAGCTGCGGAAACGCGGGGCCCGTTCAGGCTGTTGCGTTGAGATTGAAAATCAACCATCAGCTCCGCTGTGACACGCGCGAGTTACCTTTAATGGATATGAGGTGAATGAGGCGATTGTTTTGCTATACTCTCTCCGCACGGGCGATTGGCGCAACGGTTAGCGCAGGTGCTTTACACGCACAAGGCTGGGGGTTCGAATCCCTCATCGCCCACCACTGATTTGATAGGCTCCCAGCAATGGGAGCCTTTCTTTTTTGGGCCCAGCGCATGGGATTCGAACCCGACAGGGTGCGGAGCTGAGGAAACGCGCAAGCGTTTTCCAGCGCAGCACGCGAGGGCCGCAGGCCCGAAGCGGAAGCGGGCGGCGCCAGCCGCACGCGGACATCCCTCATCGCCCACCACTGATTTGATAGGCTCCCAGCAATGGGGGCCTTTCTTTTTGGCTCTGTTAGACCAGAATTGACATTTAGCACTTTTTCGAGCTAGGACGATAATGCCCGGGAGCAATTCGATTTGTTCCCGGGCATTAGTCTATTTCGGTGGTTTGAATGCGGTCAAAACTG
>NZ_JBBNLR010000052.1:0-670 GCF_040092375.1 Collinsella sp. CLA-ER-H5 | reverse complement strand
GGCATGAGCTTCGGCTGGTGCCGTGCCGCGGCGTAGCACCATGAACCCTCAACGGCCAGCTTCCTCACGAGCGCGTTGCCCGCACCGCTGATGCCTCCGAGCCGCACGGAGTCGCCACTCGACCTCTGACTCGGCGCGAGGCCGAAATAGGCCGTGACCTGCCTTCCGGAACGGAACCTCGTGAAGTCGCCGACCTCGGCCGAGAAGGCCGCGGCCAGCGCGAAGGCGCAGCCCTTGATCGACTGGAGGGCGGCCACCTCCGCGGCGATCGGGCTGGCATCCACGGCGGCCCCGTACTCGGAGAGCAGGTCCGCCCGGGCCTCCGCCGCGGCCTCGACCTCGTTCCTCAGGGCGGCGAGCGCCCGAACCCCGCCATCGTCCTCCGGCCTGACCTTGTCGAGCCACCTCAGGAAGTCGTAGGTCCAGTACTTCCTCGGGTTGCCGGCGGGCGTGGTGCCGCCGTAGACGAACCCCCGCCTTGCGAGGAAGGCGAGCAGCCGCTGCTTGGCGGTCGCCAGGCGCGCGGTCGCCCCGTCGTAGGCGCCGGCGAGGTCCCTGATGCCCTCGACCTCGGGGGAGGGGACCCATACGGGGGAGATGTCGTGGGCGAGTATCGCCTTGGCCATCCTGGCGGCGTCGTTCCTGTCGTTCTTGGAGGCCGAGTCGGCGG
>NZ_JBBNLR010000051.1:0-726 GCF_040092375.1 Collinsella sp. CLA-ER-H5 | reverse complement strand
TGAAGTAAGTGTCCATCCTCGCAGTATCCGGTTCTCAAGGTGCACGCCTGGCGGCTGATCCGGTCCGACCGGGCCGCGCGGCAAGGAGATATATTGCCAGACCCGAGGGGCGCCGGGGGCGGGAATCGCGCACTCCATATTTTGTTCACAAATGAATTAGCTGGCTCCGAGTTGCTCAGAGTCACACATTTGGTCATAAACCATGGACAGACCGTATGACCTCGGGAATCTTGCTGTCCACTGTAGACATAGCATCTTTATACCCTCGTCGGTCTCTGCTAGTTAGCTCGTCATAAATAGAAGGACAACGTTAACAAACCTATAAAACGCCAGCGGGGGCTCTATCACTAATTAGATAGAGCCCCCGCTGGCGGAGTGTATTTGATTGAAACAACGCTCCTTAATTGATTTACTGGAAATAAGGAGCAAAAGATCCGTCCGGATATACGTGGCGACAGAACCCTGGAGCCGGCTGATCGCCACCAGAATGCGACATAAACAAAAAGATCGGCTCTACCTCACCGCGAGCGACAACGATGCCCTCGACTAAAGTCAATCCAAGCACGCCTAAAACAAAAAGGGCAAATGTTAGCTTATAGAACGCAAAAAAAGGGGGAGGCCGCGAGGCCTCCCCCTTCTTCAAGTCTTGCGACGGCTCGGTGCCGTCCACCGGTCAGCGGCGCCCTGGCCTCCCACGGGCTGGCCCCGCAGTACTCTCGGCGCGAT
>NZ_JBBNLR010000050.1:0-793 GCF_040092375.1 Collinsella sp. CLA-ER-H5 | reverse complement strand
GGGGGTATCCCCGAAGGCTGCCCGGCTCGCCGGGACGGGGGCTATGTCTATTCGGTTGCCTCCCGGCACATCGCGCCGAGGGCCCACAGCCACCTCACGAGCTCGGCGGCGGTGGCGGCGTTCGCCTTCGCCTGGGGCATGCCCCTGGCGAGCATCTCCTCGCGGCGCCGGAGCAGGCGCTCGGAACCCTTCCTCCCGTGCATCCTCACCTCGAGCGGGACGCCGCTGCCCTTGGGCATCAGCTTCGGTTGGTGGCTCGCCTGGACGTAGCTCCAGGACCCCTCGACTGCCAGCCTCCTGACGAGCGCGTTGCCGGCCCCGCTGATCCCGCCGAGGCGCACGGAGTCCGCGCTCGACCTCTGCTTCGGGGCGAGGCCGAAGTAGGACGTCACCTGCCTGCCGGAGCGGAACCTCGAGAAGTCGCCGACCTCGGACGCGAAGGCGGCGGCGAGCGCGAACCCGCACCCCTTGATCGACTGGAGCGCCTCGACCTCCGCCGAGAGGGGGCCCGCCGCGACGGCGGCCCTGTACTCGGCGAGGAGGTCGTCGCGCGTCTCGGCGGCCGCCTCGACCTCGCTCCTCAGCGCCGCAAGCGCCCGGATGCCGCCGTCGTCGGCGGGCCGGACCTTGTCGAGCCACCTGAGGAAGTCGTACGTCCAGTACCTCCGGGGGTTTCCGGCCGGCGTCGTGCCGCCGTAGGCGTAGCCACGGCGGGCCAGGAACGCCAGGAGCCGCTGCTTCGCCGCCGCGAGCCTCGCGGTCGCCGCGTCGTGGGCCCCGGCGAGGTCCCTGA
>NZ_JBBNLR010000004.1:0-116128 GCF_040092375.1 Collinsella sp. CLA-ER-H5 | reverse complement strand
CGGGGGTTTCCGGCCGGCGTCGTGCCGCCGTAGGCGTAGCCACGGCGGGCCAGGAACGCCAGGAGCCGCTGCTTCGCCGCCGCGAGCCTCGCGGTCGCCGCGTCGTGGGCCCCGGCGAGGTCCCTGAGCCCCTCGATCTCGGGGGACGGCACCCATACCGGGGAGATATCGTGCGACAGTATCGCCTTGGCCATCCTGGCCGCGTCGTTGCGGTCGTTCTTGGACGAGAAGTCTGCCGCCGACCTCGGGACCCTGGAGACGGCCGCGACGACGCAGTCGACGCCGAGCCCGGAGAGCTCCCTCTGCGGGGCGAAGCCGAGGTAGCCGCTCTCGTAGGCGGCGAGCGACGGGCCGGGGAAGCCCGACATCCACTCCGCGACCTCGCCCCAGGGGTTGCCGCGGAACCTCCTCGTCACGGCCTCGCCCGTCTCCGCGTCGAGCGCGCAGACGGTGGTGGACCTGAGGTGTACGTCCATTCCGAAGGCGGTAGAATATCTAGGCACGGGAGCCTCCCAACCTCGTTGCGGCGCGGCTGCGCCTCTGGCACTTCAACAACATTGTCGCAGCCCCGACCCGCGGTCACGAGCGGGGGCTCCTGTCGTTTCCGTGCCCCTGGATTGGGTCATAGTGTCTGACTTATGCTCAACCTACGATAAATCCGAGCTGAACGAGCTACTCGCTGTAGCGGGTGGCTATGGCAGCTTGCACCATTCCGGCGCTCATGAGGTAGGTCACCAGGAAGTATCCGCCATAGGCTGCCAGGAAGATTGCACAGGTGAGGCCCACGGTGCCGCCGATGCTCATATTTCCGAATATGCTCACCAGCTCGATGATCACCTTAAGTGCCACAAAGGAGTGCGCCAGGCCCACTGCCAGAGGGAACAGGAAGAACACTGCTTGCTGCGCCATCACCGAATGGCGAATCTGGCGGTCCTCACAGCCGATCTGTGCCAGCACACGATAGCTGCGGCTGCCGTCGGCCACGTTGGAGAGTTGCTGGATCGACAGAATCGCCGCGCATGCAACGACCAATACAAAGCCGATGTAGATGGCTAGGTAGCTAATAAGACCGTTCATTTGCGCTGCTTGCGCGTACATCTCGGAGCGTGTGATGAAGGTTCCCCACGACCCCGGCTCCTTGCCGTCAACGAGCAGATTGTCGAGCACAGTGTATTTAATACTCTCGTCTGCCTCGGTCGTATCCATCCCCTGTTTGTAGTTAACGAGCAGGCTACTGGAATACGGCTGCAGATTAAGTTGGGACAACAGCTCGTCGGCAACGACGACGGTACCCGGATTACTGCCCATCGCCGAGTTGGCGATGGCCGCCGCATCTTCGTCCGACTTATCGGTTGCGGGCTTGAGCGTATGCCCGCCCAAGGTAAGGGCATGGCCGCCAGCCATATACTTGGTGTACAGGTCGACCAGCTCGCCGCCCATATCACACGTGAGCAGATACTGGTCGTGACCGATGTGCACCGGCTCCTCGCCCATCATCTGACGCAGTTTGTTGTACTGGCTCGCCGGCGTCACAAACAGACCCATCGTATCGGCATTGCTACCCCCGAACGCCTTGGGAAGCTTTTCGCCCATGGCCTTGCACATTTCACTTGGAGTCACCGAAGGATCCGAACCGCCAAGCGGGTAACTCAGATACGAATCGATCTGCACATGCTCACCGGCAACATCGGCAATATTGACCTTCTTGCCGGTCTCGTCGTTGTTGTCCGCCGACTTGCCCTTACGATCGCCGTGCCATGGATCGCCGTGCCATGCGGAGTACAAATCGACCGTACTATCGGCCAGCACCATGCGATCGGCTTCAGACGGATTGATGTACTCTTTGTAGTAGTCGAGCGTATCGGGCGTGTAATAGACATACGTCTGTGACACGTCAACAGGGTTATAGCGCTCCAGGTTTTCGTTCATCACATTGGCAATCGACATACCGCACGTCACCGAGGTGATGGCCAAAAACAGGAGCATCGCGATGACGCCCATCGAAAAGCACACCGTGTTGACCTTGGCCGCAAGCTGGCGCACGGTAAACATGTTGAGGCCGCGCCAATACACGCCGCGCAGGCTCTGCAGCAGCTTGATGAGCATGCCCGAGAGTCCCCAGAACAGGGCAAAGGTGCCCACTGTAACCATAGCGGTCGTAATGCCAAACTGGTTCATGGCCTCTTGCAGCTTGCTGTCCGTCGCGGTTAGCGGGAACCCATCACGTAGCAGACGGTAATAGGCCACGCCCACAAGCACCACGCCCACGGCAAAGATGGCAATCGCAATCCAGGGGTTGCGCGTCTTGATGCTCTCGTTGCGACGCTCGGCACCCATAAGCTCGATGAGTTTGGTGCGACGCACGGCGCGAAGGTTCAGCAGTAGCGTGAGCACAAACATTACGAGCATGCAGGCAAGGGTCAGATTGAACGCATGCATCGAGAAAAAGAAGTGGAAATTGGCGATCTGTGTCTTAAAGAGCGAGGCCGTAAAGAACGTCATGAGCTGGGAGAGTCCCACACCCAGCACAATGCCGGCGACAAAGGCCACGACCGATACTATCACGGTCTCGAGCGCCATGATCGTGGCGACGCGCCCGCGCCCCATGCCGAGCACCTGGTACAGGCCAAACTCCTTCTTGCGGCGTTTCATGATGAAGTTATTGGCATACACCATCAAAAAGGCCATGACACCGGCCAAAAAGTACGTTAGGTCGCCGAGTATGCTGCCCATAACCTGCGCCAAGCCCTCTTCATCGATGCCGGCGATGTCGACCTGCATCGAGATGGTGTTAAAGGCATAGAAGACCGTGACGCCCAGGGTGAGCGTCAGCAAGTAGACGAGGTAGTCGCGGCCGGCGCGGCGGACGTTGCCCCAAGCGAGTTTACAGAGCATCGGAGCCCTCACCGCCCATCATGGCAACGACCTCCATAATGCGGTCGAAGAACTCTCGGCGGTCGATGTCGCCGCGGCGCAGCTCGGTGAAGATCTTGCCGTCGCGAATAAACAGCACACGGCTCGTGTAGCTGGCGGCAAAGCTGTCGTGCGTGACCATGAGCACGGTGGCGCGTAGGCGGCGGTTAAGGGCCTCTAGGCTCTCGAGCAACAGGCGGGCGCTTTTGGAGTCGAGGGCGCCGGTAGGCTCGTCGGCCATGATCATGGTGGGGTCGGTGACGAGCGCGCGAGCCGCGGCAACGCGCTGCTGCTGACCGCCGGACATCTGGTAGGGATACTTGTCGAGCACCTGGCTGATGGACAGGCGCGCTGCCACATCCTGCACGCGAGTCGAGATCTCTGCCGAGTTTGTGCGGGCGATGGTGAGCGGCAGAGCGATGTTCTCGCGTGCCGTGAGCGTATCGAGCAGGTTGGAGTCCTGGAAGATAAAGCCGAGCTCCTCGCGGCGGAACTGCGAGAGTTTGGCCTGCTTCATGCGCGTCACGTCCTGGCCGTTAATGCGGATCGTGCCGCTCGTGGCGCTATCGATGGTCGACACGCAGTTGAGCAACGTCGACTTGCCCGAGCCCGAAGCGCCCATGATGCCAACAAATTCACCGCGGTTGACGGTAAAGCTGACGTCGTTGAGCGCGCGGGTCACGTTGCCCAGCGCTCCGTATACCTTTTCGAGATGCGCGACCTCCAGTACCGGGGTCGCCATGTGCGTGGTTTGCATACCGAGTCCTTTCTTGCAATTAGTCTACGGCATCTATAGTCGCAAGAAGACGAGTCGGCTACCATCGATATGGCTTACGCTTGCCTTACCGTTGTGTAAGGTACGCGTAGCTACCCTGCCACGCGTTGATGTTGAGAGAGGACTCCTGTTGAAGACTGTTCATGTTGCCGCTGGGATCATTCGCAAGGATGGATCTGATGAGCTGCTTGCCGTGCAGCGCGGCTATGGCGACATGCAGGGACTTTGGGAGTTCCCCGGTGGCAAGCTCATGCGCGGCGAGACGCCCGAGGACGCCGTACGCCGCGAGCTTATGGAAGAGCTGCAGGTAAAAGTCACCAACCTGCGCGATTTCTACACCGTTGAGTATGACTACCCCGATTTCCATCTCTCCATGGAGTGCTACTACTGCTCGCTCGCCGATGAATCCGATGAGCCTCAGAAGCACGACCGCCAGCTCGATATCCGCTGGATTCCGCGCACCTCGCTTGCCACGGTGGAATGGATGCCCGCCGACAAGGGGCTTATTAATGCCCTGATTGAGCTGAAGGAAGACCGGCTTGAGGCAAGCGCCGCCGATGACGCCGAGGCCGCCATGGCCGACGAGTCTGCCGCCAAACCCAAGCGCGCACCTAAGCGCCGTAGCAAAAAGCGCCCCAAGCCCGGCCTGCTGGACGGCATCGATACCTCGGACCTTTCTGCCGACGAGCGTGAGCTCGTGCGCCGTCGCGCCGCTATAAAAAAGTCCATGAAGGGCAACAAGCGTGCGAACACCAAACCTGAGCTGCTCGTTCGCCAGCGCCTGCGCGCCGCAGGCCTTACGGGATACCGTCTGGAATGGAAGGTGCCCGGAAAACCCGACATCGCCTTTCCCGGGCGCAAGATCGCCATCTTCGTCAACGGCTGCTTTTGGCATCGCTGCCCCAAATGCAACCCAAGTCAGCCCAAGCGCAATGTTGAGTTTTGGGAGGCAAAGTTCCGCCGCAACGTCGAGCGCGACCGAGCCGCCGTGGCAGCACTCACTCAAATGGGCTGGACACCCATAACCATCTGGGAATGTGAGCTCAAAAAGGACCGCATCGACGCCACGATGGAAAAGGTCATCGAGCAGGTGCGCACCGCAGAGCTGCAGCGCTAGGAACGAGCCGTCCACACGCCCCGCACGTCCGCGCCACATCCACGTCACAAACCTTAGAAAGCTCTTAAGCCCAAAACCTTTCAAGAGTGTTACTCGATAGCTTTTACCTGCGGTTTCATCGTAACACCAAACCAGGTTAAGCCTTTCTTTAGCGCTTCTTTGCGACGTCCGCGGCATAATACTGCCAACGCACGGGATCTAGCAGCACACCCCGTGCGCAAACTTTTGGTGGACATCGAGGAGGCCGCATAAGCATGCATTCTTCCAATGACGCAGCACAGCAGCCATCCCTAAATCATGCGAACCTTTTCTCCTTCCCCCCGACACAGAGAAACGGCTTCCTCGACTCCCCCACCACAAAAGCCAAACGCTCAACCGACCAGAGCCACAACTTGCGAGCATCGTTCGAAAAGCTCCAAGCATCCCTAGACAAGGCGTTCCCCGAACAGGCAAGAGCAATCTAAGCCCATCGCGCTTTATACTGATGCCATGCGAAACATGGATCACATAGAATTGCACCGCGGAGGACGCGAGGAAGCGTTTCCCGAGACCGGCGAAGACTGGCCCTATATTGCCGAACGCGCAGAATTCGCTCGCTATCCGGGCAATTCCGTCCCCTGGCACTGGCATTCCGAAGTTGAGCTTTTCTACATGGAGCAGGGAGCGATTGACTATCGAACGCGCGCGGCTCATGAGCACGTACGCTTTGAGGAAGGGTCCGCCGGCTTTATCAACGGCGGCGTTTTGCACAGCACGCTGCAATCACCCAATTCGGCACCAGCCATTCAAATGTTGCATATCTTTCAGCCGTCGATGCTCGGCGATCCCGCGGGACGCCTTCAAAAGCGCTATATCAATCCTTTGCTGCAATGTCGAGGCGTCGATGTGCTCAAATGGTCGCCCACCAACCCCGACGATATGCCCTTTATCGATTTGCTAAAGAGTTCCTTTAACCACGACCTTCAACGGCCGCAGAACGAGATGGCGCTTCGAAATAGTTTGTCAGAGCTCTGGATTCAGATTTACGCCAAGGCCGAACCGCTCTTTTCCTCCGACAACACCTCTTGGATGACCAACCGCGACGTACAGTTCAAGGCAATCCTGGACTATATCCGCGCAAACTATGCAGCCGCTATAGATGTGCCCCAGATGGCATCTGCATCCGGCGTAAGCGAAAGAGAGTGTTACCGCATTATCGAAGCTTGCGCAGGAACGACCCCGGCGGCATATCTGCGCGCATACCGCGTAAACCGTGCTTGCGAACTTTTGGCACACACCACGCGAACGGTCCAGACAGTCGCGCGCCAATGCGGCTTTGCGACAGCAAGCCATCTTGGCCAGGTATTTAAAGAACAAATGGGATGCACTCCTTCGAGCTATCGAGCAGCGAGGCAGAATCTCGATAGTACCAGGCAGAAATCCCGCTAGCCCTTTTTCTGTCACTGCATCAAACTTGCAGGCAAACAACAGAGAGGAGCAATCATATGAAGCACTTTGACCATATCGTGTTTGACGTTGATGGGACATTGGCAGATACAGAAGAAAGCGTGCTGTCATCGCTTGGCCAGATTGTCCAAGAAGAAACCGGCAAAACGCTCCCCCGACACGAGCTTGAATTTGCCCTCGGCATACCCGGCAAGAACGCCCTTGAGAAACTTGGGATCTACTCACAGGCAACGCTGGATCGCTGGTGCCAAGTTGCCGCCAGCTTTAAAAGCACCATCAGCGTGTTTCCCGGCTTGCACCAAGTTATCGCAACACTCTCCGACAATGGCTGCAAACTTGGCATCGTCTCCTCACGTGCGCGCGACGAATACGCAGAAGAAATTGCACCCCTTGGCTTCGATAAGTATTTTGAGCACATCATCCTTGTCGAAGACACAACCGAACATAAACCCGCACCCGCTCCCATGCTCGAATATCTCCGGCGTACGGGCGCGAATCCTGGCAACGTCGTCTACGTTGGCGACACCGTCTACGACGAACAATGCGCAACTTCGGCAGGGGTCAGTTTTGCCCGAGCAGCATGGGGATCACACCAAGATATCCCAAACGCCACCTACAACCTCAAAACCCCCAACGACCTACTAACCCTAACAACCAAATAACCCACGCGTCCCACCCTTTCAGCCCCAACGCCACAAGGGCGATTGAGCAGGACGGTTTGGGCGGGTCCCGTACTTAGTTTCCAAAATCATTCCGCAGCGCGAAGGCCCCCGTTGTCAACGCTTCGAAGAAGCGAGACAACGGGGGCCTTCATGCGCGAGGACGTTTTGGAAACTAAGTACGGGACCCGCCCAAACCGTCCGGTGGGATCAGAGTACCCTTGTTGTTACTCTGCTTTGCCCACAGAGTTGAGGTTGGTCATGCGGATCTTAACCAGCTCGGTGATCTCACGCATGCCCTCCTTGGCCGGCTTCTTGGGATCGAAGCAGGCGGGGTTCTCGGCCATGTAGGCCATGAAGCCCTTGGTGTAGGCCTGACGCAGCTCGGTGGCGTAGTTAACCTTGCAGATGCCGTTCTTCACAGCCTCGGCAACCTGCTCATCGGGCACACCGGAGGTGCCGTGCAGGACCAGCGGCACGTCGACGGCGTCGCGGATGGCCTTGACCACGGACTGCTCGATGTGCGGATCGCTCGTGTACACACCGTGGCTGGTGCCAACGCCAATTGCGAGGGAGGTGCAGCCGGTACGCTCGACGAACTCCTTGGCCTCGGCCGGATCGGTGTAGGGGCTCTCGCCCTCAACCGCGGGACCGTCGTCCTCCTTGCCGCCAACCTTACCGAGCTCAGCCTCGACGGGCACGCCCATGGCGCGGCCAGCGTCGGCGACGGACTTGGTCAGGGCGATGTTGTCCTCGAAGGACTCGTGCGAGCCGTCGATCATAACGGAGGTGTAGCCCGTGCGGAAAGCCTGCATGCAGCGGTCATAGCCATCGCCGTGATCGAGGTGCAGGGCGACGGGTACGGAAGCGCGCTCGGCAGCGGCCTTGACCATGCCGTAGAAGTAATCCAGGCCAGCGGTCTTGATGGTGCCCGGGGTGGTCTGCATGATGACTGGGGACTTGGTCTCCTCGGCAGCGGCCAGAACGGCCATAACAAACTCGAGGTTCTCGACGTTGAAAGCGCCAACAGCGTAGTGGCCGGCCTGAGCGTCCTTGAGCATCTTTTCGGTGGTAACAAGTGCCATGAGCGTTTGCTCCTCTCCCTCGCCCGCATCTGGACATCGGGCGTAGTTGTTCACAAGGCGTTTTACCTTGCGTTTTGCTGCGCTCATTGTATGAAATTCAGCGGGTATGCATGTGCGAGATATTGTCATCGCGCGAGGTCCAACCTTCATTTTTGAAAAGTAAACGGAAGGGGTCGAACCCGAGCGCGCGTGTTCGAAATTGAGTTTTGAGCCTTGATTATCTTTCTTTTATAGAAAAAGTAAGTAATCGAAAGGCGTTTTCTTACTTAAAAAGAAAATGAACGAAAATAGACTCAACACAATTCCTGCAAATTTCAGACGATGATGGAGCGGATATGGCCCATGCAACAACCCGAGCTTTCGCCGATGAGCGTCGGTCCGCCATTATGGAAATGCTCGAGCATAATGCCTCGGTGCAGGTAGCAGAAATCGCCCAGACCTTTGGCGTGTCCTCCGTCACCGCCCGCGCCGACCTGGACGCGCTCGCCGAAGCAGGCAAGCTGCGCCGCACACATGGTGGTGCCGTATCGCTCCACAAACGCCTGACCGTTTCCACGCAGGATCGCCGCATCAATGTCAACGTCGCTGCCAAGCAGGCCATCGCGCAAAGCGCCATCGAGCTTGTCAATGACGGCGACACGCTGCTCGTCGATTCGGGCACCACGGCGCTTGAGTTCGTCCGGCTCCTCGACCAGCGCGACGGCATCACCGTTATCACGGCCGACATTACCATCGCTGATTATATCGACGAGAGCATGCCCTCGGTCGATGTCGTCATGCTGGGCGGGGCACTGCGCAAAGGTCATCGCTATCTGTACGGCCCACTTACCATGCAGGCGCTCCAAATGGTCCACGCCGACCTTGCCGTCATGTGCCCCGGCGCTTTTGTTCCCGGCTGCGGCTTTACGACCGACTTTCCGCAGATGGCCGAGACCAAAGCGGCTATGGTCGGTGCCGCCCGTCAAAGCGTCGCCCTCATGGATGCCAGCAAGGTCAACGGACGTGGCATGTACCGCTTTGCCGAGCTTACCGACGTCGACACCATCGTGATGGACCGCGACCCCGATCACACCGTAGCCACCTCAATCGCCGATATCGTCGACGACGCCCGCCCAAATCTCGTCATCGCCGGCGCTTAAACAAAAACCACCACAAAGGTGCCTGTCCCCTTTGTGGTGGTTTGAGCGTTAAAAGCGATATATCGCTACTTGGAAAGCTCGTCGGCGAGAACCTCGATCTGAGCGCGCGAGGCGTCGTTGAGCGAGCCCAGCACGGTCACCTTGTTCTGCGCCAGGGTGATGTCCTTCATGCCCTCGAGCTCCTTGGTCATAACCTTGGCAGCGGTGGGCGCCCAAGAGCCGGCCTCGACGAGTGCCACCGTACGGTTCTGATAGGCGTGCTCGGCAAGCGTATGGATAAAGGTGCTCATGAACGGGAAGATCTCGCCCTGATAGGTGATGGAGGCGAGCACCAGACGGTCATAGCGGAACGCATCCTCAACGGCCTCGGCCATATCGTCGCGTGCCAGGTCAAAAACGGAAACCTTCTGGCCGCGAGCCTCGAGCGCAGAAGCGAGCTCCTCAACAGCAGCCTTCAGATGGCCATACACGCTCACATAGGCGATCGTGATGCCCTCGTCCTCGGGCTGATAGCTCGACCAGGTGTTGTAGGTGTCGAGGTAATAGCCCAGATTCTCGGTCAGCACGGGGCCGTGGAGCGGACAGATAATCTGAATGTCCAGGTCGGCGGCCTTCTTGAGCACGGCCTGCACGAACTTGCCGAACTTACCGACGATGCCAAAGTAGTAGCGGCGCGCCTCGCAGGCCCAGCCTTCCGGGTCCTCGATGTCGTTGGCGCCGAACTTGCCAAAGCCGTCGGCACTAAAGAGCACCTTGTCGGTAGACTCGTAGGAGAAGATCACCTCGGGCCAGTGCACGTTGGGGGCGCAGACAAACGTTAGGCTGTGGCCACCCAGGTCGAGCACGTCGCCCTCTTTGACGACTATCTTACGCTCGGGGTAGTCGGTGCCAAAGTAGTTGACCATCATGCGGAAGGCGCCCATGCTGGCCACAATCTGTGCCTGGGGATAGCGCTCCATAAAGGCGGCGATACCGGCGGAGTGATCGGGCTCCATGTGATGGACGACCAGGTAGTCGGGCGTACGGCCATCGAGCGCGGCCTCGAGGTTGCCGAGCCATTCGTCGACAAAACCGCCATCGACTGAATCGGCGACAGCGATCTTTTCGCCCAAGATAACGTAGCTGTTGTATGCCATACCGTTCTCGGACACGTCGTACTGGCCCTCGAACAGGTCAATGTCGTGATCGTCGACACCGATGTAGCGGATATCCTTGGTGATCTCCATCAGGCAAAGCCTCCTAGATAGACAAAAGAACCCGTCTATCATAACACTCGGCAGTATCCCAGCTGTTATCTGCCGGCATCCATACCGATTGTTATTGAAATACGATAAATCGCCGTTTACCTGCGCAAACTATGCGCGCGGTATCGCCGTGCTATGTCGAATAATGAGCTGGCCGGGAATACGAATGGCAACGGTTTTGCCCGCCGTACCCGCCTCGGGAACCGCATGCTCGAATACCTCGCGTCCGCGCTGATGTAGATCAAATCGCACGGTCGTGAGCTCGTTGTGTGCCACAAAATCATCGAGCGAATCATCGACGCCCACCACGCTCACGTCCTCGGGCACGCGCAAGCCACTATCGCGCAGCGCTGCAATTGCGCCGTTTGCCATCTGGTCGTTTGCCGCGTAAATCGCCGTCATGGTGCGGTCGTGCTCGGCCAGATATCTGCCGGCCTCGTAACCGCTGTTGGCAGACCAGTCGCCCTCGAGCGGCGTCTGCGGCTTAATGTGCCTACGCTCGAGCGCATCCTGCCAACCGGCTCGACGAAATTGCTCGTCGACCGAGAACGACGGGCCGCCAATATAGCGAATTTGCTCATGCCCCAGCTCAAACAGGTGATTCATAAGCAAGAGCGAGCAGCCGTAATGATCGGAGTCTACCGTGGTCACCCGCGGGTGCGCGTACATGGTAACGATGACCGTGCCAATGCCCGGCAGTGGATCAAACGTCTCAAAATCGGGCGCCATACGGCTCATGCCGATAATGATGCCGTCCACCGGCAATGCGGCCATACGACGCGTGGCCTCGGCAAGCGAAAACTCCTCGGTCTTGGACATCTCGACCAGCGTGATGGCGCAATTATGCTCGCGAGCAGCGCTGGCGATGCCGTCGATCATTGAGAGGTTGCCGAACTTGGTGACATCGTTGACGCACAGGCCGACCGAATGATAACGGCCGTCGCGCAGCGAGCGACCGGCATAACTCGGACGAAAGCCGAGCTTTTGCATAGCGGCCTGTACGCGCTGGCGCGTCTGCTCGTTAACGTTAGGCAAGCCGTTGGCGACGCGCGAAACCGTCTGCTGCGAAACGCCGGCAGCGCGGGCGACGTCGGCCATGGAGACCGGACGCGAACTGGTATCGTTGGACGGGCGCCTTGCCACAGGATCACCTTCACCCTTGCGAGATCTGAATAGCGTGAATGCCGGCCCGGGCAGAAATACATCCCGCGCCGAGGCCCGCTATCGTCGGACGCATGTTAACGTACTCTACTTTTTCTATCTGCATCTCTTCTGCTTTATAAGTCCATACGGCAGTACCGTTCACGGCTGAATTTCTACCGATTACCAGATTCTCAAAAAGTGACAAGCGATGTGTTATGAGTACGTTAACATAGCCCGTAACGTGCGGTATTGTGAACACTTGGTTCATGCCGCTTCAAGTTGTTAACGTACTCATAACGACGCAAAACCCACCCGTGCGCGCCAAGGAAAGGACTCCCATGACCACCCCCGACGAAAAGACATTCGCCACGCTCACCAAGCTGTTCGAGGAGGAGTTTGGCCCCATCGGCGACCGCCAGGTGCTCTACGTGCACGCGCCCGGCCGTTCCGAGATCAGCGGCAACCACACCGACCACGAGGGTGGCCACGTTATCGCCGGCTCGCTCGATGTCGCCGTCGACGGCATCGCCGTGGCAACCGATTCCAACAAGGTTCGCGTTGCCGACGAGGGCTATCCCACGTTTGAGATCGCGCTCGACACGCTAGACGTTCAGGAGTCCGAGAAGGGCACGTCCGCAAGCCTCGTGCGCGGTATGGCCCACGAGGTCGCAGCCCTTGGCGTTGAGCCCAAAGGCTTCGACTTTGCCTTTACCTGCTCCGTCCCCTCGGGCGGCGGCCTTTCCAGCTCTGCCGCCGTCGAAGCCGCGTACGGTCGTGCCATGGAGACGCTCTGGGGCGCGCCCGCCATTGAGCCCGTCACGCTCGCCCAGATGAGCCAGCGCACCGAGAACAACTACTACGGCAAGCCCTGCGGTCTGATGGACCAGGCCGCCGTTTGCTTGGGCGGACTCGCCTACATGGACTTTGAGGATCAGGCCCAGCCCAAGACCCAGAAGCTCGAACTCAACTTTGAGGATCACGGCTATGCACTCGTGCTCGTTAAGGTCGGTGCCGACCATGTGGCAGCTACCGACGACTACGCCGCCGTTCCGCGCGAGATGCAGGACGTCGCCGCCGAGTTTGGCAAGGCGCGTCTGTGCGAGGTAAACGTGGCGGACTTTGACGCCAAACTCCCCGAGCTGCGCGCCAAGCTGGGCGACCGTGCCTGCCTGCGCGCCGTTCACTACTGGTACGAAAACGGCCTAGTCGACAAGCGCTGGGCTGCCCTGAACGCCGGCGACATCGACCAGTTCCTGGTCCTGACGCGCGAGTCCGGCGCCAGCTCTGCCATGTACCTGCAGAATGTCGTTGCCAAGCTGGGCTCCGAGCAGCCTTCCATGTACGCCTTGGCACTGGCCGAGCATGTCCTCGACGGCCGAGGCGCCGTCCGTATCCACGGTGGCGGCTTTGGTGGCACCATCCAGGCCTTCGTGCCGCTCGACCTGGTCGACACCTTCATCGCCAAGATGAACGGCTGGCTGGGCGAGGGCTCTGCCCGTCATTACGCTATCTCTGACAAGGGGGCTTACGCGGCATGGCTGTAATGACTGATGTGCGCGAGGCTGCGCAGGGCCTGACTGAGTATGCTATCCACCGATCGATGATCGGACAGGACGACCGCATCTGGGCCTACAACACCATTCTGGAGTGCATCGGCGCCACGGGCCCCGCGCTCGACATGACCTGGGCGTTGCAGAACGAGAAGCTCTCGCTCTTGCACCCCGATACGCTCCCCGATTTTGACCTGGAGGGCACGCTTGCCGCGCTTTCCGAGGCCGCCGTCGCCAACGGTGCCGCCGAGGACACGGCATCGGGCCGCGACCGCATCGCCATGCGCATCATGGGCGTGCTGATGCCGAGGCCTTCGATTGTAAACGAGGAATTCAACGGCCGCATGGGCGTCGACGAGCCCCGCGCCGCGACCGACTGGTTCTACGGCCTGTGCTGCGACGCCGGCTACGTGCGCCGCGCCGCCATCGCGCGCAACATCAAATGGAGCACCTCCACCAACTGGGGCGACCTCGAGATCACTATCAACCTGTCGAAGCCCGAGAAGGACCCGCGTGACATTGCCGCGGCCGGCGTTGCAAAGAACACGGGAGATAAGTATCCCGCCTGCCAGCTCTGCATCGAAAACGAGGGCTATCCCGGACGCTCTGCCGCAGCCGACGGCGGCGCTCACCCCGCCCGCCAGAATCTGCGCGTTATCCCCATTCAGCTCAACGGCGAGCGCTGGGGCTTCCAGTACAGCCCGTATGCGTACTTTAACGAGCACTGCATTGCCATGAGCTCTGAGCATCGTCCGATGCACGTCGACCGCAAGGGGCTGACCTGCCTGCTCGACTTTGTCGACCTGTTCCCGCACTACTTTATTGGCTCCAACGCCGACCTGCCCATCGTAGGCGGCTCGATTCTGTCGCACGACCACTTCCAGGGCGGCGCGCACGAGTTCCCAATGATGCATGCCACCGAGGTCTCGCAGTTTAGCGTGCCTGGCTTTGACCAAGTCAGCGGTACCGTGTTGCAGTGGCCGCTTTCGGTGCTGCGACTGCGCTCGCACGACCGCGCCCAGCTGCTCGACGCCGCCGAGAAGATCATCCTCGCTTGGCGCGAGTGGACCGATGAGTCGGTGGGCGTCATCGCGCACACAGCCGACGGCGTAGCGCACAACACCGTGACGCCCGTCATCCGCCGCGTCGACTCCCGCGGCAACGCCGGCGGCGAGATCTACGAGGCCTACCTGGCGCTTCGCTGCAACATCACGACCGGCGAGCATCCGCTGGGCGTTTTCCACCCGCATGCCGAGTACCACCATATTAAGAAGGAGAACATCGGCCTGATCGAGGTCATGGGCCTGGCCATTCTTCCGCCGCGCCTGGTTCCCGAGCTCGGCGCTGTCCGCGAGCACTTGCTAGCGGCCAAGGCCGATGCCAGCTACGACCTTGCCGGTGCGCTCGAGGGCGATGATCTATGCCGTAGCCACGCCGCATGGGCCGAGGACGTCTTTGCCCGCCGCGCCGACGAGCTTACGGCCGAAAACGCCATCGACATCCTGCACGAGGAGGTCGGCGTGGTGTTTGGCCACGTGCTCGACAACGCCGGCGTCTTTAAGTGGGACGAAGCCGGCCGCGCCGCCCAGCAGCGCTTTATCGACTCACTGTAATGGTCCCTTGGGGACGGAGGAAAACAGATCATTTCGTCTTCAAGACAACGGCGCCCGCCGGCAACATCGCCGACGGGCGCCGTTTTTGAGTGTAGTCATTGGGGTCATTCTTAAGGGGCGTTCTTAAACGACTAGTCATTAAAGAGCGTCCCCAATGACTACTTGCGACCAAGGCAACGCCGGTGTCTTGGCAACGACAGCGAAAACGCCCCTAAGCGAGCAAGGTGACGTGAAAGAGGAGGGCATTGACCTTTTGGTCATGCCCGACGATTGAACGTCAGATTGCCGCTTAGGGGCGTTTGCAGCGTCGCGCCGTTACGCGGTTTGGTAAAACCGCGTAACCCTACAGTTCAGTCACGACAACGCTGTTGTAGACCTCGTCCCAGCGGTCCATGACCAGGTGGCCGGTCTTGGGATCCATGGCGTTGAGCTTGCCGCAGGTATTGGCGGTCTTGAGCACCGTGACGTCGTCGGCGCCGGCAGCAATGGCATGCGCAAAGCCGGCGATGGTCGAGTCGCCGGAACCCGTCGCGTTCACAGCCGCAATCGCGGGCGTCTTGGCGCGGAACGCGCGACCCTCATGGAAGCCAACCGAACCGGCAGCGCCCATCGAAACGACAACCCAGGGAATACCGGCAAAGCGGTCATCGGCGGCGAGCGCCTCGCGCAGGGCATCGACATCATCGGTCGTAAAGGACGTACCCAGCAGGCCGTTAATCTCGGTCAGATTGGGCTTTACGAGCTCGGGCTTAGCGTCGGACTCCAGCGCGGCCTCCAGCGATGCACCCGAGGTGTCGAGCAGCACCTTGGCGCCCGCCTCCTCGGCGATCTTGACGAGCTCGGCATAGTAGCCGGCATCGACGCCACGCGGCAGCGAGCCCGAAAGCGTCACAACGTCCGCCTTCGCTGCAAGCTCGGCGAACTTGGCCGTAAAGGCCTCGAGCTCGGCCGGGGCGATCTGCGGACCGCTCTCCAGCAGCTCGGTCTGATTGCCCTCGTGCAGAATATTCAGGCAAATGCGCGTCTCACCGGCGATGGGCACAAAGTCGTTCTTGACGCCGTCGGCATCCATAAGCTCGGCCATATAGGCACCCATGTGGCCGCCGAGCAGACCGGTCGCGAGCACATCGTCGCCCAACTGCAGCAGCACGCGGCTCACGTTGAGGCCCTTACCGCCAGCGGTCTTTTCGGGCGTCACACGGTTAACATCGTCGATGATCAGCTTGTCGAGCTGATAGCGCGTATCAATCGACGGATTCATGGTAACGGTCAGAATCATATTGAACTCCTGTTTCCGGGGCACGGCACGCGCGGCCCCAAACATACGATAACTCGTTAAAGGATCTCGATCTCAAAGCCGCAAGTGACGGTCTCTCCCGGCTTGGCCACCAGGCAGCCACGCTTGTGCTCCAGAATATCGTCCTCGTCGGAGCAGGTGGACAGACCACCCCACGGTTCAACAGCCACAAAGTCGCCCTCGGGCTTGCTCCACACAATCAGGTACGGCATATCGGGGAACGTCAGGCGCACGCCCTTGTCCTCGGTTTTCTTGGTCAACGTAACCACGCGGCTCTCGAGCACGTCAAAGATGGTCTCCGCGAAGTCGAAGAGTTCGTGGGTAAGCGGCAGGTTCTGGCCGATCATGGGGTTCTTGCTGCGATGCTCAACATCAATCAGGCCCGTCGAGGGAACGGCAGTACAGAGCTCGGCAGCCTCGCGCTGCTCAAAACGGAGCTCGTAGTCGTCATAGGACTCGCCCTCATCAAGCGGGCACTTAAAGCCAGGGTGACCGCCCACAAAGAACGGCATGTCCTCGGTGCCCTCATTGGTCACCTCGTACGACACGGCCACCTTTTCCGCATCGATCGTGTAACGAGCAACGATCTTAAACGGATACGGGTACTGCTCGAGCAACTCGGCATGGTCGGCAGAGCTTAGGCTCAGCGCAACCATGTTGTCGCCCTGCTCATCGAGCTTCCACTCCTGTTTGCGCGCAAAGCCGTGACGGGCAAGCTTGACCTCGCGGCCGCCCATGGTCATTGCGCGACCGTCACGAAGGCCGCCGCAGATCGGGAAACAAATGGGTGCCTGGCCCGACCAGACCGCCGGGTCACCCTGCCACAGGTACTCACGGCCGTTGGCCGTAATAGAAGTGAACGATCCGCCAGCCGTGCTCAACGCAATGCGGACAGAGCCGTTATCAAGAACAAACTCCATGGGAATCTTCTCCTTCACATATCATCTCGCACGATCCATTGTGAACGTCGTGCCTTTAGCAGAAAGGTAATGAGGCAGCGCCGCAAACAAAAGAACAATGCACGTCCAGCCCGCTGGGCCAATTGGGCTGATAGAAAACCGGCTCGCGCCCCCTCACAGAAACGCGAGCCGTCAACGGACTAGTTAATTACGCCGGATACCCGCTAATCGTGGTATTCGCCGCGGTCCCACTTCTCGAGGAACTCGTCAAAGAAGTGCGGGTCAGCCTGAGCCTCGGCATCGGCCTTATTGCAGGCATCGATCTTGGCGATCAGGGCATCGTGCTCGGGGGTCTTCTCGTAGGGCTCCTCCAGGAAGGCAAGCATGATATCGGCCATCAGGAACTCGCCGGTGATCTTGCCGCCAAAGCCCACGATGTTGGCGTTGAGCTCGCGACGGGCATACAGGGCAGAGGTCATGTCGCGAACCAGGGCGCAGCGGGCGCCGGGAACCTTGTTGACGGCGTTGGTGATGCCAATGCCGGTGCCGCACAGGGCCACGCCAAAGTCGGCCTTGCCGCTGGCAACAGCCTCGCCCACGGCCTTACCGTAGATGGGATAGTGCGTACGGGTGTGGCTGTAGGTGCCGCAGTCGAGCACCTTGTAGCCAGCCTGCTCCAGGCGGTCGGCCAGATAGATCTTCTCGTCCGTAACGATATGGTCGCAACCGATTGCGATGGTCTTCTTCATCAGAACGTCCTTTCGTCTGAATTCACAAGTTGAGGTAGAAGTTCGAGTTCTCGGTGGCTCTCGTTAGGCCATCTTGTTGAGCATGTCGACACGGATCTGGTGACGGCCGCCGGCGTACTGGGCGCGCAGGAACTCGCGGGCGATCTTCTTGGCAACCTCGGTGCCCACAACGCCCGGGCCCATGGTGACCATGCGCGAGCCGTTGTGCTCGCGGGTCATGTAGGCGGAACGCTCGTCGGAAATGTTGGCGACGACCATGCCCTTGATCTTGACGGCGGCCATATAGGAGCCGACGCCGTACTTATCGAATGCGAAGCCCTGGGAATCCTTGTGCTCCAGCAGGTCCTTGGCAACGGCGGTCGCGGAATCGACAAAGTCCGCGGCAGGGGTCTCGGAATAGTCGACGACCTCGTGACCGTCGGCGATGAGCATCTCCTTGATGGACTCCTTCATCGACATACCGTCGGCATCGGAAGCGATTACAACCCTCATGACATCCTCCTTGAGAGATACGCAGGTGCGTAGTTTCTGTTTGGAAGTGTTGAATCGCGTTCAGGTCCGGGCATCTGAATGTGCGGTTCTTCACTGTTCGTGTTTATTTGAACACATTCGAACATCAACTGCAAGAATTATTTGTTTATCTTTGTTCTTTTTTGAACAAATACCGTTCACGGATGATTGCCGACCGTCTGGACCCGGCGCGGACGTAGCGACCGCGTATTCAACAAACAAAAGGGCGGCCGAGAACGTGTCTCGGCCGCCCTTCTTACAGTTGATCTTCCAAAGAACGCTTTGCCGCCTACTCAGACTGCCTGCCCTTCTTGGCGTGCTTGGACGGAGCACTCAGAAAGCGGCCCGTCAAATAGTTCGCCGGGCCGGAAATATCAATCCCCAGCAGGGTGTGGCCCAGCCACAGAAACGCCGCGAGCACCAGCAGCGGGATAACGCACGAGGTCACGATCATCACAATGACGCCTTCGATGAGATCGGTCACCTGCTGCACGATCTCGTCGGTCATCTGCTTGGCGCCGCTGGTCACCGACGTGACGAGACCCGAGGCGCCGTCGGCAAGCTGCTCAAGCACATTCTTGGACTCTGTGGACTCGGTCTTTTTCTTGCTTACTTTGGAGCTGTCGCTATCTGCCGCACCCGCAGCGTCGGCCGCCTTTTGCTCGGCCGTCTCGATGCTCACTCGATACGTTTCATCGACCTTCTGCGACACCCATACGCTCGCGGGCACGAGCGCCATGCCGATCACGGCAACCACCAGCACGCGCGTCGCCACACGGCGCAGGACGGCGCTCGTGCTCCAGCGCCCGTGAATGCCGAGCGACACCGCAAAGAGCACCAACGCAAACGGGATTAAGATGCCCAGGCCAACCGACCACAAAATGGTTAGCAGGTATTTCTCGAGGTAGAGCACAGCAAGCACGATACCAAGGTTGCCTGAAAGCTGCGCGAGCTGCTCGGCAACTGGCGTTCCCGTATCGCCCGGCAGCGCAGTGATACCCGCAGATAGGGCGACGCACGAGGTCGTGAGCGCCAAAACATTGCCCTTCTTTTGATCGATGACCTCGATGGTAGAGTCCCAAGTTTTGGTATCGGCAAAATGCGGACGAGCTACAAAGCCCGACAGCAGCGCCAGTACCACGAGCGCAACGATAAAGCCAATCTGCAGCTTTTTGTTTGCGCACACGACATCGGACAGGCTGGGCTGCAGCTCGGTTACCGTCGTATGCTCGGTTATCTGGACAGGACGCCCATGAGCCATCTCGTGCGCATCTGTCTTTTGAATCAATCCGTTGTCCGGCATTTGGACACCTCCTCATTCCGGCCTGCATTGCGGATGGAAGTATACCCACCCATCGAAAAACCGAACGGGAGGGCGTGCAGAAGCTCCAAGACTGTCCCCAACGACTAGTCGTTTAAGAACGTCCCCAATGACTGTCTCGGGATGAGTTGCGGTGGAATAGGGTTTGTTTTGTGCCCGCCGGCCCCTATTCAGTCCCTATTTCACCGCAACTTGGAGGAGGACAGAAAAAGCCCTGCCGCGGGTAGCGGCAGAGCTTTTGGAAGGGGACTTGGTTGTGCGGGCTCGTTAGGCGAGCTTGGCCTCGAGCTCGGCGATGCGCTTGTAGGCATCGATGGTAAAGCGGGTCTGCTTCTCCAGGATCATAGTGGTCATGAGGGTGTCCTGAGCGTGAGCCATGATGAAGGTCATCTCCATCTCGCCACCGCCGGCCTCCTGCGAAAGCAGCTTGGTCTGCGTGTCGTGGGCACCGATGAGCGCATCGCTGGCATCCTTGTGCAGCTGCTCGGCCTTCTCAAAGTCACCCTCGCGAGCAGCATCGAGCGCTGCAAGCAGATCGGTCTGGGCGTCACCTGCGTATGCGACAATCTCGAATCCAACCATCGAGATTTCTTCTTTGGTTGCCATGTTGCGTTCCTTTCACATATGAACCAATGGAGAGCATCGCGTCCGGGCATACGCGCTGCGTTGTGTATGACAGAAACAATAACATTCAAACAAAAAAGAACAGCACAAAACGTAATTTCGAGCTATGAACGGTTACTTTTCGTCCGTGAACGGTTTTTAAACCAATCTGAACAATATCGAACACAATTAGCGGCAACCCAAACAGATCCGCGCCCTAGCGTACATCGCGCACCGTATCGCCCTCGACGAGCACGCCCGGAAACAGCATGTGCTCCACACCGGGTTCAACGCCCTCGGCGCCGGCAATCTTGTCGACCGCCCACATGCCGACGCGCTTGTTGTCAAAGCGCACCGTGGTCAGGCGACGATCGGGCACGATATCGCCCAGACTATCGTCAACACCCACCACGCTCACGTCCTGGGGCACGCACTTCCCGCGCGACTCCAGCCCGCGGATGCAGCCGTAGGCCATGGCGTCGTTGGAGGCATAAATGGCCGTGCAGGTCGGATCATCCGCAAGCACCTGGCCGGCAGCATATCCACTCTGCGCCGTCCAGTCACCGCGCACGAGCTGCGGTGGCTCAATGCCATGCGCGCGCAATGTCTCGCGCCAGCCTTCCTCACGCCGCATGCCCGAAAGCGAGCGCTCGGGACACGAGATAAAGTGCACGGTTTTGTGCCCCCGCCCCAGCAAGTACTCGACCACCTGGCGCGAACAATCGAACTGGTCGTTATCGACCGTAGAACAGAGCGGGTGCTCCAACATCGTAACGAGCACCGTCTGCATGCCGGGCAGCGGCTCGAAGGTGCCAAAGTCCGCCGGCATGCGGTTCATGATCACAACCATACCGTCCACCGGCAGTGCGCTCATACGCGACGATGCGCTCTCGAGGGTATACGGATGCCCGTCTACTTTAGTAAGGGTGATGGCATAGCCATGTTTGTCAGCCGCGGCGGCAAAGCCCTCCATACGATCGAGGTTACCGGTACCGGTAATGTTGAACATGGCGACACCAACGGTCTTAAACTTGCCGCGGCGCAGCGATCGACCGGCAAAATTGGGGCGATACCCCAGCTCGCGCATGGCGGCACGCACGCGCTCCTTGGTCTCGGGGCGCACGCTGGGCGAATCGTGCACCGTACGCGAAACTGTCTGCTCCGAGACGCCCGCGAGACGCGCCACATCCTTAACGGAAACCGATTTTTTAACAGCGGCCATAGGTCGATCTTTCTATGTCGACGATGCCATTGGCGGCACCCTACGCAGTCATTTTTAACGCCTCCAAGTATATCCAACGCCTCCCCCGCAATACGCTCACCACCCAAAACCTACCGTTCACCGACAATCCTGCTTCCCCGAACGGCTTTTGTCGCACAAATGTTAACGTTGCCATTGTGCAAACACAGAGCCACCGGGCGGCTCAAACGTTTACGCGTAAGGAATCGACGGTTCGCAGGCACAGGAACCACCGGTTCGCGTCTTTTTTTGTGTCGCAAAATGGCAACGTCAACATTTTGGCAACCGAACGCCAAAAGCTACCATCGTTGCTAACCCACCGACTCTTAGGAGCATTGCATGGAGCAACTCATCGCCATCATCGAAAAGGGCCAGCCCTTTTTCAACGCGATCGCCCGCAACAAGTACCTCAAGGCAATCCGCGACGGCTTTATCTCCGTCATCCCCATCATCATCTTCTCGTCCATCTTCTGCCTGGTAGCCTCGGTCCCCAACATCTGGGGTTTCTACTGGCCCGATGACATCAACAACGCCCTGTGGAAGTGTTACAACTACTCCATGGGCATCCTGGCCATCGCCTGCGCCGCCACCACAGCCAAGCACTTCGCCGACGCTCAGAACCGCGACCTGCCCAAGAACAACCAGATCAACTTCATCTCGTGCATGTGCGCGGCCATCATCGGCTTTCTGCTCCTTTCGAGCGACACGATCGCCACGGACGCCGCCAGCGGCTTCAACACCACCTACCTTGGTTCCAAGGGCCTGCTGACCGCCTTTATCGCTGCGTTTGTGACCGGCATCATCTACAAGTTCTTCATTAAGCGCAACATCACCGTTAAGATGCCCGAGCAGGTTCCGCCCAACATCTCGCAGACCTTTAAGGACATCATCCCCTTCTCCGTCTGCATCACCGTCTTTTGGGTCTTTGACATTGTCTTCCGCGCCGCCTTTGGCTTCTGCTTTGCCCAGGGCGTCATCCAGGTGTTCCAGCCCCTGTTCACCGCCGCCGACGGCTACATCGGCCTCGCTGTGATCTACGGCGCCATGAGCCTCTTCTGGTTCGTGGGCGTCCACGGCCCCTCGATCGTCGAGCCCGCCATCGCCGCCGCTCTCGTTGCCAATATGACCGACAACCTGGCTGCGTTCCAGGCCGGTCAGCACGCTTCCGCTGTCCTGACCCAGGGTGCCCAGTACTTCGTCGTCTGCATGGGCGGCACCGGCGCCACGCTTGTCCTGGTCTTTATGTTCTGCTTCCTGGCCAAGTCTCAGGAGATGCGCGCCGTCGGTAAGGCCGCCATCGTCCCCGTGTGCTTTGCCGTCAACGAGCCGCTGCTGTTCGCCGCACCCATCGTGCTCAACCCCGTCTTCTTTGTCCCGTTTGTCTTTGCCCCGATCGCCAACATCTGGATCCTCAAGATCTTTATCGACTTCTTGGGCATGAACGGCTTTATGTACACCCTGCCTTGGACCGTCCCCGGGCCCATCGGCACCATCATGGGCCTGGGCTTCCAGCCGCTCGCCTTTGTGATGCTCGCCCTTATCCTGGTCGTCGACTTCGTTCTGTACTACCCGTTCTTCCGTGCCTATGACGCCCAGAAGTGCGCCGAGGAGGCCGAAATTTCCAAGGAGGAGCTCGCCGCCAAGAACGCCGAGAAGGCCGCCAAGCTCAACGATGCCTTCCAGGGCAAGGCTGACGCCAAGAGCGTTGCCGCCGGCGCTGCTGCCGAGGCCGTGAAGGCCGACTCCCCCGCCGCTTCTGCAGCACCCGCTGCCGAGGCAACGACCGCCAGCGACCTCAACGGCAAGCGCGTGCTCGTGCTCTGCCAGGGCGGCGGTACCTCGGGCCTGCTCGCCAACGCGCTGGCCAAGGCTGCCAAGGAGCGCGGCATCAATCTTGAAACCGCTGCCGAGGCATATGGCAACCACGTGGACATGCTCCCCGACTTTGACCTGGTCGTCCTGGCCCCGCAGGCTGCCAGCTACCTGGCCGACCTGCAGAAGGACTGCGAGCGCGTGGGCAACAAGTGCGTCGCCTGCCGTGGCAAGCAATACATCGAGCTCTCCCAGAACGGCGATAAGTCTCTCGCCTTCGTCTCCGAGCAGCTCTCGAAGTAAGTAACGCTCAGGGCCAGCCGACCATCCAAGACCGGCTGGCCCTTCGATTTAGACGATTGGATCATCATGTCCGTTAACCCTGCTAGCGTCACCAACCCGCCCGCGCAGTTTCCCGAGGACTTTGTCTTTGGCGGCGCCACTGCTGCCTACCAGGTAGAGGGCGAGACTCGCACTCACGGTAAGGGCAAAGTCGCCTGGGACGACTTCCTGGAGGCCCAGGGGCGCTTCTCCCCCGATCCCGCTTCGGACTTCTACAACCAGTACCCCGTCGATCTGGAGCTGTGCGAGGAGTTTGGCATCAACGGCGTTCGCCTCTCCATTGCCTGGAGCCGCATCTTCCCCAACGGCACCGGCGAGATCAACCCCGAGGGTGTCCAGTTCTACCACGACCTCTTCGCCGAGTGCCATAAGCACCATGTTGAGCCGTTCGTCACGCTGCATCACTTTGACACGCCGCTTCCCCTCTTTGAGAAGGGCGACTTCCTCAACCGCGAGACCATCGACGCCTTTGTGGACTTTGCCACCTTCTGCTTTAAGGAGTACGCCGACCAGGTGACCTACTGGTTCACCTTTAACGAGATCTGGGCCGACGCCTCCAACACCTACATCGAGGGCACCTTCCCCGGTGGCGTCAAGGCGCATCTTGCCGAGGCCTTCCAGTGCGAGCACAACATGATGCTCGCCCACGCCAAGGCCGTGCTGGCCTTCCACAACGGCGGTTTTAAGGGCAAGATCGGCGTCATTCAGTCGCTGGAGTTCAAGTACCCGCTCAACGAGAACGACCCCGCCGATATCAAGGCCGCCAACAACGAGCACGTGCTGCAAAACCAGTTCTTGCTCGACGCCACCTTCCGCGGCGACTACGCGCCCGACACCCTCGAGTGCGCCAACCGCCTGGCCGCCGTCTCGGGTGGCACCATCGAGATCCTAGACGAGGATCTGGAAATCATGCGCGAGGCCGCGCTCTACAACGACTACCTGGGCGTTAACAACTACCAGTGCCGTTTTTTGAAGGCTTACGATGGCAAGAACGACCTGCACCACAACGGTACGGGCGAGAAGGGCACCGGCCGCTGGCGCGTCAAGGGCATTGGCGAGCACGTGAACAAGCCCGGCATCCCCACCACCGACTGGGACTGGATCATCTATCCCGAGGGTCTGTTCGATCTGCTCGTCTACATTAGGCAGCGCTACCCCAACTACAAGCAGATCTTCATCACCGAAAACGGCATGGGCTACAAGGACCCCTACAAGGACGGTTTTGTGGACGACCAGCCGCGCATCGACTACATCGAGCAGCACCTGCGCTGGCTGCTCAAGGCCATGGAGGTGGGTGTCAACGTGGGCGGCTACTTCCTATGGAGCCTGCAGGATCAGTTCTCCTGGACCAATGGCTACAACAAGCGTTACGGCTTCTTCTACGTTGACTTTGAAACCCAGAAGCGCACGCCCAAGGCAAGCGCATACTGGTATAAGCACGTGGCGCAGACCCGTCGTCTGGACTAGCTAACGCCATCGGCCGCCGTGACCATCACGCTGCCGTGCACCTTACCATTCCCGATCGCATGAGCGCTGCGTCCATGCACCTCTTTCCATGTGGCGGATACGACCTTCCCGGTGGATGCTTCAGCATCCTTGGTCGTATCCGCCGTTTTGTTTTTGAGCGAGCTGGGCCGCGTTCGTTTGTCTCGATCTGTAACATCTAGACCACTTTTGACCGTCTAGTTGTTACAAATCGAGACAAACGGAATAAGCCGGACCGAATTGTCTAAATCTGTAACACCTAGTCGAGTTTTTTGGTCCCACCTGTTACAGATTTAGACGAACAGGCCGAGCACGTCTACGCCCGCAGATCCCGCACGCTCGCGCGCTCGACCAACACGCCCGAGACGAGCGTACGGCTTCTGGAGCTCGGGGCTTCCAGACCTGCGACGACCTCGTTAAGCGCACGGATGCCCAGCTCGCGATGGCGAAACTTCACCGACGTCAGAATCGAGTTGGGAATCGTCTTGTAGAGCTCATCGTCGAAGCCGATCACGGACACGTCGTCGGGCACACTGAGCCCTTTGTCACGTAGAGCCATCATCACGCCGTTTGCCATGCAGTCGTTAGCGGCGAGGACCGCCGTGCAATCGGGCTTATCGGCAAGCACAAGGCCCGCGGCATAGCCACTATCCGCATTCCAATCGCCTTGCAGAGGCTCGGGCGGCTCAATGCCACGCGCCTCGAGTGCCGCACGCCAACCTTTCATACGGCACTGGCTCGACAGCGACTCTTTCTTACCCGAAACGAAATACACGTTCTTGTGACCATGATCCAAGAAGTACTCGCACGCCATGCGCGCGCCGCCCTCTTGGTCGTCACTGACGGTGGAGCAGGTAGGATGTTCCATCGGTGTGATAATCACAGTCTTGAGGTCCTTCGGTGCCTCAAAGGTATCAAAGTCATCGACCATCTGACGCAGGTTGAAGATCATGCCATCAACAGGCAGCTGCGACATCCTGCGCGCCGCATCGGCAAGGGTCATCTTCTCCCCTGCGCGCTTCTTAATCATCGTGAGCGCAAAGCCGCGTTCCTCGGCGGCATCGGCGATACCGTCAATCATGTCCACGGCACCACCCGACAAGTGAAACAGCACGACGCCGATGCACCCGTAACGGCCCAACTTGAGCGAACGCGCGGCAAAGTTAGTTCGAAACCCGAGTGCCTCCATTGCGGAATGGACCTTATCGCGTGTCGACTCTCGCACGCTATCGGGCTCGTTGATCACACGCGAAACCGTCTTGAGAGAAACACCCGCGGCAATCGCCACATCGTTCATCGAGACGTTTTTCTTGTCCATCGTTGCCACTGCTTCTCCAGTCGGTTTTGCATCGCTTGCTTTTTGCGTTCTAGCATACACTACCTGCCTGACTGATAAATCAACCGTTTACCGGACAATATCGACCACTCACCCGTATATCCTTGTTGCTCTTCCAATAATGTCTTACGTTGTCATTAACGAAATGACAACGTTGTCATTTCGCAATGCCTTCCTTAGTAGGAAGGCTTCCGGGCAGTCCTGACCATCCATCGACGACCAGTTCCATCCACATGCATCGCGCATCAAGTAGTAAAGGAGCTCTATGGACGCCATCGTAAAAATGCTCGAAAAGCATCAGCCGTTCTTTGAGAAGATCTCGAGGAACATATACCTCCAGGCCATCAAGGACGGATTCCTTGGGTGCATGCCCATTGTCCTCACCTCTTCGATCTTTCTGCTCATTGCCACCCTTCCCGGCGTAGTCGGCATCACGCTGCCCCAGCCGCTCATCGACTGGTGCAACAAGCTCTACAACTTCACCATGGGCGTCATGGGCATCATGGTTGCCGGCACCACTGCCAAGAACTTCACGGCATCCATGAACCGTCGTATGCCCGCCGGCAAAGTGCTCAACGACGGTTCCACCATGGTGGCCGCCCAGTGCAGCATGCTGCTGCTCGCAGTCACGCAGTTCACCACCAAGTTCAACGGCTCCGAACTTTCGGTCTTCGATTGCACCAGCATGGGCACGCGCGGCCTGTTCTCGGCCTATATCGCCGCGTTCATTACCGTGTGGGTCTACAAATTCTGCGTCTCGCGCGATCTGACCATTAAGCTGCCCAAGGAGGTCCCGGGCGCCATCGCTCAGAACTTCCGCGACATCATCCCCTTCGGCGGCGCCGTCATCATCTGCGGCATCATCGATGTCGTCGTGCGCAACCTCATGGGCGTTCCGTTCTCCGAGCTGCTTATCAAACTGCTCTCCCCGCTCTTCACCGCTGCAGAAACCTATCCTGGCCTTATCCTTATCCAGGCAGCCACCGCGTTCTTCTGGTTCATCGGCGTCCACGGCCCCTCGATCGTCCAGCCGGGCATCGACCCCATCCGTCTTGCCAACCAGGCCGAGAACCTGCAGGTTCTGCTGGCAGGCGGCCACCCCGCCCATTCCCTCACCTTTAACATGTCGCTCGTGGGTGAGTTCGGCGGCACCGGCGCCACGTTCATCGTGCCGCTTCTGCTGATTCTCTTTATGAAGTCCAAGCAGCTCAAAGCCGTCGGCAAGGCCTCGATTGTTCCTGTGGCCTTCGCTGTCAACGAACCGCTGCTCTTTGGCGCGCCGATGATCCTTAACCCCTACATGCTCATCCCCTTTGTTGCCGCCGGCTGCGTCAACGTAAGTGTTGCCAAGTTCTTTATCGATAACGTGGGCATGAACGGCTTCTCCTTCGTGGTGCCTTGGGCCACCCCCGCCCCCATCGGCATTTTCATCACCACGAACTTCCAGCTTATCGCCCTGGTGTTTGTCGCGATCATCATCTTGCTGGACGCCATCATCTACCTGCCGTTCTTGAAGGCATACGATAAGCTGCTCTGCGACCAGGAAGCCGAGCGCGCCGCCGAGCTGGGTCTCGAGTCCGATGGCGCTGTCACCATCGCCGCCAACGCCTCTGCGCCCGCTGTCGAGCAGACTACCGCTTCCGTCGAGCCGACCGCCGCTGCCGTCAACAGCGAGCCTGTCGCCGATCAGCCCGAGCCCGCCGCCGGCGCATCCGCCAAGAAGGATGTCGACGGTCTGAAGGTCCTCGTCCTGTGCGCTGGCGCCGGCACCTCCGCCATGCTTGCCAACGCCATCAAGGAAGGTGCCGCGCAGACCGGAGAGAACATCGCTTCCTCCGCAGGTGCCTATGGCCAGCACACTGCCATCATGGATCAGTACGACGTTATCGTGCTTGCCCCGCAGGTCCGTAGCTACTACAACGACATGAAGGCCGACACCGATCGCCTGGGCATTAAGCTGCTCGCCCCGCGCGGCAAGGAATATATCGACCTTACCCGCGACCCCGCTGGCGCCATCAAGTGGCTCCGCGAGAACCTCGACTAGCTCCTCCCTCTGTTGGTGCCCGGATCCCCAGTTCGGGCACCTCTCCCTATTCGTATCCCACAGAAAGGATGACTCATGACCAATCCCATGAAGTTCCCCGACGGCTTTGTGTTTGGCGGCGCCACCGCCGCTTACCAGGTTGAGGGCGAGACCCGCACGCACGGCAAGGGCAAAGTGCCCTGGGACGATTTCCTGGCAGCCCAAGGTCGTTTCTCCCCCGACCCCGCAAGCGATTTCTACAACAAGTATCCGGTCGATATCGACCTGTGCCAGCGTTTTGGCATTAACGGCATTCGTGTCTCCATCGCTTGGAGCCGTATCTTCCCCAGTGGCACTGGCGAGATTAACCCCGAGGGCGTCGCTTTCTATCACGAGCTTTTTGCCACCTGCAACAAAGCTGGCGTTATCCCCTATGTCACGCTCGATCACTTCGATACGCCCGAGGCCTTCTACCAGGACGGCGGCGAGGGCTTCCTGACGCGCACGACCATCGATGCCTTTGTCGAGTACGCCAAGTTCTGCTTTGCCGAGTTCGCCGAGGTCAAGCACTGGTTCACGTTTAACGAGATTCCCGCAACCGCCGAGGGCAGCTTTATCGTCGGCAACTGGCCGCACGGCGAGAAGTACCGCCTGGACAAGGCCTTCCAGCTCATGCACAACATGATGGTGGCCCACGCCAAGGCCGTCGTCGCCTTCCATGAGGGCGGCTTTGAGGGCGAGATCGGCATTGTCCAGAACCTGGAGCCCAAGTATCCCCTCGATCCCAACAGCGCTGCCGACTGCGAGGCCGCCCGCATGGCCGACGTCATCAACAACCGCTGGGTGCTCGACGCCACTTTCCGCGGCCACTATGCAGCCGACACCATGGAGGCTGCGACCAAGCTGGCCCATATCGCCGGCGGCGAGCTCGACGTCCGCGACGAGGACATCGCCGCGCTGACCGCCGCGCTCCCCTACAACGATTGCCTGGGCGTCAACACCTACAAGTGCCAGTTCCTGCGTGCCGCCGAAGGCGAAAACGACATCAACCACAATGGCACCGGCGACAAGGGCTCCTCGCGCTGGTTCCTCAAGGGCGTGGGCGAGTCATGCGTGCGCGAAGGCGTACCCACCACCGATTGGGACTGGATCATCTATCCCGAGGGCCTGTACGACCTGCTGCTCCGCATTAAGAACGATTACCCCAACTACAAGAAAATCTACATTACCGAGAACGGCATGGGCTATAAGGACGACTTCGAGGACGGCTTTATCGATGACGCCCCTCGTATCGACTACATGCGCCAGCATCTCGCGTGGATCCTCAAGGCAATCGACGGCGGCGTAAACGTCGACGGTTACTTTGTGTGGTCGCTGCAGGACCAGTTCTCCTGGACCAACGGCTATAACAAACGTTACGGCCTGTTCTACATCGACTTTGAGACCCAGAAGCGCTATCCCAAGGCGAGCGCGTACTGGTACAAGAACGTCGCGGAGACCGGCCTGCTCATGGCCTAGTTTCAGTCACATACCCTGTCGGCCGCATGTGAATCCCCCACGGGCTCGCATGCGGCCTTTTTGTTTTCGCGCGGGTCGGCAGCCGTTTGTCTAAATCTGTAACATCAAGTCGAGTTTTTTGCCTCTACCTGTTACAAATCAAGACAAACGGGAATCACTCTGCCGAAACGTCTCAATCTGTAACAGATATCTGCTCAAATCGAGTCTAGGTGTTACAGATTGAGTTTTTGATTTGGGAGGTTGAGGATGGGGGATCGCGTGCCGAAAGCATGGTCCCCGGATAAAAAAGCTCGCCGGCCAGGCCGAAGACATGGCCCACATCAAGGCAGACCTTTGCCCCTGCTCGCCCGAGCAAAAAGTCATGCCCCTCGATGCGCTCTGCCAGTCCGGCACCGAGACCCCGCAATGGCGGTGGGATGTGCTGGTCGGAGAGGGCGACCCGCTCTACTGCAAGTCCCGAGAGATCTAAGTATCCGCTGCAAGGTATAAGAACGAATTGGAGCCCTGGTACATACCGGGGCTCCTCGTGGTAGTGGCTGTCTAATGAATCTGGTGGCTAGGCCTCTTCGCCGCCACTGGATTCAGTTACCGTTTCCTCCTCACTATGTTGCGTCTCTCTCGTAGCCTCATCAACTTCTGTTGACGAATGTGCCTCTTCGTATACTTCGATGTTCGCCTTGAGAATGGTTGCACTCTGTTCAGCAAGAGCGATCTTCCTCTGGTGCTTGTCGTAGGCATACAGTCCGATTCCACCTGCGACTAGCGTGGCTACAGAACCGATTACTCCACCCTGGATTCTTCCAACGGAAATCCCGCCCGCTCTGATATTGCTGATCAGCGCCTGAGGCCCACCGAGCTCTTTCGCCAGATGCGACAATTGCGCATAGTCCCAAGTCGTCATTGCCTTTTCCTCACTTTCTTTCACTTCAGCACCGCTTCCACTGGGGTGCTCACTTTCGACAGTGCTATCATGCCATCGGTAAATAAGACGGTATATGTCCTATAATTGTCTTATCTGTTGTTAATGAGGAATGATTAAGACAATGTACGTCCGCAAAGATCGCCCTAAGGACATTTTTCCAAAGAGACTCAGCGGTTTGATGGAAAGCTATGAAATAGAAAAGGGGCGCAGAGGCATTAGCAATATCGGCCTTGCGCGTCTGCTCTATCAAAAGCGTAACGGTACCGATGATGCCTCGCTAGCCGATGACCGCTATGCAGTGGAAAGGGAGAACGGCCGCAAGGCGATTGCGAGAAAGATCAGCCGATTTCGAAAAGGAGATCAGTTTCCTCAATGGGATGACCTCGTAGATCTGGCTGACATATTCGGAAAGCCAGTAGGTTTTCTCATCGGGGAGACCGATTGTGATACGTACGAGCTCCAAGATATTGCTGACTTCCTTGGTCTCAGCGGCGAGGCTGTTCTGTCCATCGAGCGTATGACGAGAAAAGTTAGTGCGGAGTGGCTTCCGGAACAGTCTGGCGGCAACGGCGGAGACCATGAGGAATGGGAAAAATACCTCGTGAATGATATGGTCGCGAAGGCGAATGCCGAGCCAGAAGCTTGCAGGGCAGTGCTCAATCGAATGCTGACCGCAGCAGCGTTTAAAGACCTTGTGCTCTGCCTGTCTGAGGTCGGCGATGCCCAATACAATCTGCTTATGGAACGCATTGCAAGTGCGGAAATAGAACTGAGAGACGCAGACGTACTCAGTGACAACCACCCAGACTCCATCATGGGGCAAATGGCGGCAAAATCCCGATTCAGGGATGCTGCAACACGCCTGCAGGAAGCGGAAAATGCGGTGAGGTCCAGCAGGTATGCAGCTTATGAATGCCATGTCCGCATCGTTGATGAAATGTTCTCGGATATTACCCAGACTGACGCAAATACCGTAGCCAAAGAGCATGTCAAGCAGAGACAGTCAGGTAACCAGGCGTAGCCGTCGTATCGATACGGAAGTGGGTATAAACCGTCCTGCTGCTTGCATACGTGGTTCCGTTGCCGCCCGTCAGCTTGTAGCAGTTATAGAAGCACTGCGAGTCCGAAACCCCGCTCGAAGGCAGCGCCCAGGTGGCGTCGGCGTAGATCGTCACCAGCGACGAGCACCCCGAGAAGCAGTAGGTCAGGTCGGTGAGCGCAGACGGGTCGAAGCCTCGGAAGTCCAGCTCGGCGGGCGACGAGCGCGAAGCGAACGCGAACCGCACGACTTGACACCTGCGAGGTTGCCCAAACCGGAGACCACCTCCAGCGCCGTGCATGAGTAGAAGAGGTGGGTCAGGTTCATGGTTGCGAACGTCGCCATGTCTGCCGCGAAGGCGATGCGCTCATCGGCCGCCTGGCCTTCACCTGCTGGATTTCGCCGCGCAGGGCGTCCGCCACCTCGGCGCTCTTGGCAGCCTCGGCCACTTGCCCCTCAAGCTCCTTGATGCGAGCCTCCTGCTTGGCGAGAAGCGCCTGGTAGCCCCTCTCCGAGTCCACTGCCTGCGGCTCTTCCGCCTGCGCGACCCCTTCTTGGCCGCCCGCCTGCGCTGCGACCTCTTCCTCGTCGTCGATGCTATGGTCGTCTCCGTCCATGTCGGCCTGCCTTTCGATTGACATAGGCCAGCACAAACGAACCGTCCCTTAACCATGCAAATAGGCTAAAGGTCGGTCACAAAGTGAGGTCATCCAGTCCGTTCGGCAGTTTGTGACCATTAGCAAGAATTAGAGGCAACGCAACGAGCGAACGCTCGATAATGGTCTAGAATATTGGACTTGACATTTGGGAGGCAAGATGGAGACTGTGAACCTTATCCTTGGAATTATCGCGTCTATCGCATCCATCGCCGCCGCCGTCATCTCGCTCCAAAACAAGCAAGAGATCAAGTCAATCAAAAAGAGTCTAAGCGACAACTCGCAGACCGCTACAGGTAAAGTTGCCACAAACGTCGTAGGCAGCAACAACTCGGCGAACATCCATGCTTCGCGATAAGCCAACGCAGACAAGCCAGAGCGCAATTGGAAAGGTCGCCACGAACATAACCGGCGACTCCAATAGCTATGACTCACATGACATAAACATCTACCAGCCCGTCTCGTCTGGCCCGCACCGGCCGCTTACAAAGACGCTCATGTATAAACTCCTGCAAATCATGATTTCGTCGACTGAGCAAACGGGCGAAGATTTCCCCCTTACGCCTCCGCCTCCTATAGAGAAGAAGCTGATTTACAACCACGCACCGCGTTACCTAAACATCATCAACGAGTATTCTGAGAACTACGCTCGTCTCGACAGCGTGATCAAGGAATTCCCCGACAGCGAAGCCATCATCCAAAGGCTGAACAAGATGTTTGTCAATGTGGCAGACGTTCGCGATGACGGCAAGCTGTGCGTAGGAAACGGCGATGCACAGCTCAAGCTCATCGAGAACGAGATCTATAACATGATTGTGAATGACGCAGGCTTTCAGGCTGACGAGGTCCCCGAAGAAATCATCAACCAGTTCTGCGTTGCGTTGATTGCCGTTGCCGTGGCAAAATGCAGAGTCCTTCTGAGGCCAGGTGATGACGATGCTGCTGCTTGATCGCAATAATGAGCCGACGAGCACGGTCTATTACATCGCTGCCGCCTTGGATGGCTACATCGACCAGAACCCAGGCTTGGACGCCGGTCAACTCTATGAGGTAACGGCGAACACTCTGGTCAAGAAAGAAGTGAGCTACGACTTCTTTGTCATGGCTTTGGACTTTCTCTTCCTCCTCGGACGCGTGTCAATAGACGAGAAGGGAGGGCTACATGTTCATCAAGTCGCTTAGAATTCGCAAGACAACAACTGACGAAATAGTTCGCGAGGTCTTATTCCACAAGGGTGCCAACCTCATCGTCGATACCGAGGACTCCGAATCGCACAATCGCGTTGGAAAAACAACCTTCCTCAAGCTCATTGATATCGCAATGGGCGCCAAGGACAGGAAGCTCATTTACACAGACGCCGACACGGGCACGGTGACCGAGGAGCTACGCGATTTCATCGTCACAAACAAGATCGCCGTCGACATGACACTGACATCGGATTTTCCCGATGGCGATGACGTGATTCTCACAATCGACCTCTTCCCGAATGGAAGGTACTACATAGACGGCGAAAAGATGGGGCAGAAAGCTTACCAGCAACGACTCAATGTCTTGCTTTTCGGGAACGAAGCGAATGTGCCCACGTTTCGCCAATTGATCAATTCATTTGTCCGCGTGTCCGTAGGCGGGGATGATAATTCCTTCCTCAAAACCGTTCCCAGCGGCAGCACATCCATCTACCGGAGTGTCTACAACGCTCTGTTCGGCATCTCAGATCCGGCACTCGACAAAAAGCGTGACGACCTCAACAAGGACTTGAACAAGACGCGTGAGTCCATCAAACGCTATAAGAAAGTCCAGAACGTCGATACGGTCAGCGAGCAGCAGCAGATACTTGCAGGGCTCGAAGCCGAGCATGAAGAAGTCCAGTGCAAGCTCAACAGCATCATCGACGCCGATGTCTACAGGGCCAACCGCGATGAAATCGCGGCTACACGCACCCGATACGCATCTCTGACACTGCAACTCTCAGACATAGACTACAGGCTGCAACGAAATGAAGAGGCCCTGCAGACTGCTATGCAAGAGCGCGGTAGACAAGCCGACGTTAATTTGAGCAGACGGTTTTTCGAGGAAGTCTGTTCGATGATCCCGATGGTGAATGCAACTTTCGAAGAGATGGTCGCATTCAACAACCAGCTCTGCGACAACAAGATTGCCTATTTCGCGAGTGTGGCAGAAAAACTGAAGGCCGAGCGTGCATCTGTGCAACGTGAAATCAGCCAACTGTCATCGCAGAACAGCCAATTCATGTCATTGGTGGAGCAAGACCTCATCGATGAGTACGAGTCGCTTCAGGCACGCCTAGTTGAGCTTTCGAGCAGTATCGGCAAATGCCGAGAAGTAATAGATACGCTCAACAGCTTTGAGGTAGAACAGACCAGCATTGAGGGAAAAATCGCATCGCTTGGCTCGTCTGATGATGGCGACGAGCCGCAATCCAACGATTTTGCTGCAATGATGCTTGCGTTTAACGCATTCTTCACTCCGCTTGCCAGGGAGTTCAACAACGAATCGCCGCTGCTCGTTTACTATGAAGAGTCGAACAAGTTCCCCGTTGCAATACGTGATACCGCTGGCTCCAGCACGGGCACACGCAAGTCACTCATCGCCGCATTTGATTTAGCGTATCAGCAGTTTGCAGAATCAAAGGGCATCAAGACTCCGCGCTTCATAGTGCATGACGTCCTTGAAAACATCGAGGGTAAGGTGTTGCGTGACATAATCGCACGCGCCAGCACAATCAACTGCCAGTACATAGTCGCAGTCCTTAAGGAGAAGCTCGATTCGTCGCTGATACCAGCCGAGGAGCAGGGTAAACTGCAAATCCTGCAGCTTTCGATTGACGATATGCTTTTCACGCGTGGCAAAGGTGTTGCGTCGTAGGAGTGACCTGTACTCTCCTACTCCCGTACCCCCACCGAGAACTCCCCGCCGAAGTTGTTCACCTCGAACCGCTCGTCAGCCACAAGTTCCTCCTTGCTCACACGGCACGCGAACGGAAACAACTCGGCCACGTCCTGCAGTTCCAGGAACGTCCGGTAACTCGACCGGTTTACCAGCATGTCGGCAAAGACCAAAAACCGCGTAAGCTCGTCATTCAGTTCGATGGGCTCTGCAATCACGTAGTGCCCCCGCCTCACGCGCCGGACAACGCCGAACTGATTGAGCGATGCCACAATCTTTTCGGAGCCCTTCAGGATGGTCATGCGCTTGCGCGCCGCCTCAACGCTCTTATTGTCCCGGCCTAGTCAAGTACCCGTTGCCTCTCCTCGACCATCTCGCAGAAGCCTCCCACATCCATGAGCCATTCTTGCTGTGAAGGCGTGTAGGTGGGGAAAAGCTGGGAGGGGATGACGAGCTGGAGCTTGCTGTCACGCATGGCGTTCGTGTAGTCCACGCTCACGGCGGGCTCCAGCGTGATAAGGTGCTTACGCTCGATGCGGTTCGCCTCCTCGAGCACCTGCCTCCAGCGCTCCTTGATGGTCGTCTTCGCACCGAGCATCGTAAGGCTCGAGGAGGGGAACCCCTCATCCCGGTAGCACTCGATTGACGGAAAAATGAAGTCCGGCTTCGACTTTCCCTCGGTGTAGGGCTGTGCGGAGTATCGGATTCCCCTACCCTTGAACAGGAACTCAAGCTGGTGCTCGAACGCTGTGCCCGCGCGGGACTTCCTGCGCTGGAAGGTCGACATGGTGGTCTTCAGAATGCCGTCGACGTCGAGCTGGCCGTTCAAATAGGGCGCAAGGTCTCTCTCAAGCAGATGGCGCTCAAACACCTTGAACAGCAATTCCTCGCGCTCGTAGCACGCGAGCAGGCTTCGATCGGGGTCATCCGCCCAGTCGAGACCTTCAAGGGTTGAGATGGAGTACTCCGTAAAGTCGATGCCCTTCGGAAACGTATGTCCAAACCTCTTGACCATATCGTCCAAGTAGATATCCGCGCTCAAGGGAGCGCGCGTCTCGATACCAATCATGCCGAGGATGCGCGAGGCCACCGCACCGATACGGTTGCGCTCGCCCTTTGATACGGCATAGCCCGAGCGGTCGGGCTCCTCGAAGCCGAACAGCCACCTCAGCTGCGACTCGATGGTCGAGCCTTTTTTAGCGAAGATGATGAGCAGCCCGAGGTCATCGGAGTTGGCGACCACCATGAGGTCGCCAGCGGATGCCTGCCTGATGGCGGGGTTGTCCTTGTAGTAGAGACGGTACTCGGTTCTCGTGGGATGTTTGCGGCGCGCATCGTACCAAGTCACGGTCCCGTCGCACATCTCCGGCTCCGCCTCGTCGCACATGTAGGCGAACGTGGTGCGGATGTCGCGGATGTCGTCGTCACCGAACAGCGACCTCAGCGGCAGCGTGCCGTTGAACTCGTGCTGATTACTCCTACCTGCGTCGATATCGACGTCCGCGAGGGTCTTCGAGACCGCGCCGTCGAAGTAGCTGCTAAGCGCCCCGTAATCCATCCTGACACGCTCCCATCATGAGCTTGGCCACCGACCGTATTACAGGGACCGTCACCGAATTGCCGAACTGGCGGTAGGCCTGTGTGTCGGAGACCGGGATTATGAACCGGTCGGGAAATCCCTGCAAGCGCGCGCACTCTCTAGGGGTCAGCTTACGGGGGTTCTCGCCCTCGCCGCGCGAGACCAAGATCTCACTACCGTCCTTATGATAGCGTGCGGAGAGCGTCCTCGTGGTGTCCGATGGAGTGATAAGACCGTAGCCGAACCCGTTGCCGGCGGCCTCGTGCTTGGCCTTGTATGCTTTCAAATATGACCACAGCTTGTCGGAGAGCACGTACCTCGCGTCCGCATCCTCCTCCAGAATCTCCGCGGCTTTCTGACCACTGTTCGGGCAGTCGAGGTCGTCCCAAGAGAACTCCACATCGTCGCGAAAGCCAACAATGTAGATGCGCTCGCGGTGCTGGCATGTCCAACCCTTGGAGTCCAGAACCTTGTAGTGAACGTGGTAACCGAGCTCGTCCTGGAGGACCTGCATGATGACGTCGAACGTTCTGCCCCTGTCGTGACTGATCAGATTCTTCACGTTCTCGAGCAGGAACGCCTTCGGGCGCTTCTCGTTCAGGATGCGTGCAACCTCGAAGAAGAGCGTGCCCTGCGTCTTGTCTTCGAAGCCCGTAGCGCGACCAAGGGAGCGCTTCTTGGACACACCCGCAAGCGAGAACGGCTGGCATGGAAAGCCAGCGAGCAGCACGTCGAAGTCGGGGATGTCTGAAGCGGCGACCTCACGGATGTCCCCCGCCGGGGTTTCGCCGTAGTTCATGCGGTAGGTCTTCTGCGCAAACTTATCCCACTCGCAGGAGAAGACGCACCTGCCGCCCAGCTCCTGGAACGGCATGCGGATCCCGCCGATGCCCGCGAACAGGTCGATGAAGGTGAAGGCAGGCTTCCCCTCCCCTGCGGGTGCAAAGGGGGCGCGATGGCCGAGGGTGGAGATGTACTTCGACTCGGCTGCGGTGGGCCTTGTTTCGCCTGCCTCCCAGCGGCGCACCGTTCGCTCGCCGTTGGGGCCCATGCCTAGGGCAGCGGCGAATTCCTTCTGAGTCAAGCCGAGCTCCTGTCTCTTGGCCTTTACCTCATCTGCTGATAATTGCATGACGCACCTTCTGGATAGATAACAGGACAATATGTCCTCATTTTGCCACAGGGATGAAGAGATAAACTCGTCAGAATAGCAACCTTGCCCCAAACCATGGGTTTCTCACGTCTCCCACATCCGACAATCCATGTACCACTCAAACCGCGAAGACCCATCTAACCACCGCTGCGTTCTATACGATAGTCGTTCGCCAGGACATTTTTCTGCCGCCGCAGTCATTAGTCCAAGTGAAAAGCGGCAAGCCGAGAACCTCACGCCTCTCCATCATCAATCATTCCATTTCACAAATGACGCAGCGGCGCAATTAGCAACGCGGAGCATGGAACCATGCTATACCCGTCCAAACGATATTGTCCGCGCCCAACAGCTATCAATCAATTTACCTTGGCCTGCTGGCGCAGAGAGTGCAGCCAAGCCTCATGATCATCGTAACAATAAAGAACATGGGATCGCGAGGATTTGCCGAGGCGAATGTACTCCGGCCCCTTACTAGGACAGCGCCAATTTGCAAGGGTCTTCGCGCTTACGCCAATCAACTTTGCTGCCTCTTCACTCGAAAACGCAAGCGGGCGTACGGATTCAACAGCGCATGTCACGCCGTTTGCTCCACCCATAAAGACCCTCAGACTCTCCGATCACACCCACCCGTTACAGATTGAGACAATTTGACGGTACCGAATTCTTGTCAAGGCGTGGTACAATTGTGTCCCAACGCAAAGGAGGTACCTATGCCCACCTGTGTGCCCGTCCGAGATATGAAGGACACTGCTGCATTCACTACGCTTGTTGAGTCTGAGCGCGACGTCACCGTAACTAAGAACGGCTACGAGGCCATGCACTGCATCAGCAGCGACCAGTATCGCCTCATGCAAGAAGAAATCGCCAAGGCAAAACTGCTGTCTCGTATGATGTTGGCAGAAGACGAAATATCGCAAGGCGACTACAGCGATTACGAATCCTTCGCGGCTTCGATACGAGACAAATATGACCTATAACGTCGTCATACTCAAAAGCGCGCGATATGAGTACGAGAGTATTGTCGGATACCTTGCCCAGATCCTCAAGAATCCGCGCGCAGCAGGCATTTTTGTCGCTGAGTTTGAATATCAGCTTGATCTGCTTCGCGAGCAGCCACTCCTACGTCCCCTCTCGCGCATGCAAGAGCTGGCGGCACGTAATTACCGATCGTTTCCCGTCAACAACTACGTGTGTCTTTACAAGTTTGAGCACGAAACGATCTATATCGCCCACGCCTTTCATCGGTCACAGGACTACGCCCGCCTGGTCTAACCCACAAGCTGAATACTTGGCCCGAGCACATTTGCGTGTCAACGTGAAGCGATAATCCCCGCGTCGACAGGGGCAGAAGTATCGCCTGCAGCGTTAGCTAGCAGATGACCTGCGTGTGCTCCTCGATGGCGGCGCGATCCTCGGCGGCGATGCCCGGCTCGCACACCACGGCGTCCAGGCTGTCCAGACGGCAGAAGGTGTAGAAGTCGCGCTTGCCGATCTTACTGGAGTCGGCGATCAGATAGCGCGAGTCGGCCTTGCTAAAGGCGAGCTGCTGGATACGACCCTCATCCATATTAGACGTAGACACGTCGCCATCCAGAATGCCGTTGGCGCCGATAAACGCCGCGTCGATACCCAGCGCACGCAGGGTATCCTCGGCCGTTGGTCCCACAAAAGCGGCGGTGCGGCGACGGTACATACCGCCCACGAGGCACAGGTCGCAGTCTTCTCGCGCCTCGAGCAGGTTAAACACCGAAAGCGAATTGGTCACGATGCGCAGACGAAACGCCGGCAGCATCGAGGCCATCTGCTCAACCGTGGTGCCCGTACCCAAAAAGATGGTCGAGCCTTCCTCGATGAGCTCCACGGCGCGGCGCGCAATCTGCAGCTTTTCTTCGGCATGCTTGGTACGCTTTTCGCTGTGCGAATACTCGTGGCGCAACATAGCGTGGGGACGGCTCTGTGCACTACGGGCTCCACCGTGCACGCGCTCGATCTCGCCTAGGCTCGCGAGCTCCTCAAGATCGCGACGAATCGTCATGTCCGAGACGCCCAGCGCATCCGAAATCTCCTTGACCGAGACCGTGCCCTGCTCTTCGAGCAGCTGACGAACCTTATCCTGTCGCTCCGCTTTAATCACGATGAATCCTCGCCGTTCTTTGCGCGCATATCATTCAAACAGTAACGAACAAATTGTATCAGACTCGTACGCGTCAAAAACGAAGCCCGCACAGCTCCAATCATCACTTTTTTGAGAAAAATACCCCCTGCTTTAGTGGGGTGTAGTGATAATCTCGCCTGTTCGCGCTACAGTTTGTCCGAAATACCTCGATGTTAGGAACCAAATGATCACTTCCGAGCTTTTCGGCACCGCGCCGTGCGGCACCCCCGTTCATCGTTACACCCTCAACGGGCCCGAGATCTGCGTTCGCATTATGGACTATGGCGCCACCGTGCTTGGTATCGAAGTGCCCGACATTCCCGGCAACGTGCGCGATGTGGTGCTGGGCTTCGATAAGCTCGATGATTACTTTGACAACCCCGCCTGCTTTGGCGCGACCATCGGCCCCGTGGCAAACCGCACCGCTGGCGCCACGATCGCCATCGACGGCACGGACTGGCATATGCCGGCCAACGAGGGCGTCAACAACCTGCACAGCGATCTTGAGCACGGCTTGCATAAACGCGTGTGGGATGTTGAGCTCGACGAGGTCCATAACGCCGTACGCATGACCACCTCGCTTAAGGATGGCGAGCTGGGCCTGCCCGGTAACCGAACTTTTACGGCCGTGTTTACCGTTACGCGCACCGGCGTCTTCCGCATCGAGTATGGCTGTGAGAGCGACCGTGCCACCTACGTGTCCATGACCAACCACACATACTTTAACCTTGCCGGCCATAACGCCGGCATGGACTGCGAGCACTTCTTTGTTGCCAACGCCGCCCACTACCTGCCCATTGATGACCAGAACATTCCCACCGGCGAGATTGCTCCGGTCGAGGGAACACCGTTTGACTTTCGCGAGCTACGCCCCGTCGCTCCCGGCATGGAGGCCGACGACCCGCAGATTAAGCAGGCCCGTGGCTACGATCACTGCCTGTGCATCGATGGCTATCAGTACGGCCGCAACCTGCGTCGCGCCCTGCATGTCGAGGAGATGTGGACCGGCCGCGAGCTGGACTACTACACCACTGCCCCGGGCGTGCAGCTCTACACCGGCAACTGGCTGGGCGACGAGCACGCCAAGGACGATGCTAACTATGGCTGGGGTGCCGGCTTTGCCCTCGAGGCCGAGATGTACCCCGACACGCCGCACCGCCCGCTGTTCCCCCAGGGCATCGTGGGACCGGGTCATCCCTACAGCAATGTGATCGAGTACCACTTTATGAGGCACTAAGCCCACAACGCAACATATCGCACAGCAACGCCCGCCGGCACCACCGCCGACGGGCGCTGCTTCATGCCTAAATCCTTCTTTTCGATGCCACCGAATTGGTGACATAACAAAACTATGCCGAATTACTACGATGAACCCACTATGTCCGACCACGCGCTGGTTTATAAAAAATTAGCAACTCGTCTACCTGCGGTTTTATTCTCTGCAAATTTGGCATGCTCGGCGATAAGCAATTCATCGTAGTAAACCGGCATAGTTTTGGCGGACAGCGCCACACAGATCCCCTACGAAGGCAAAATGATCCGTTTTCCTCCGTCCCCAAGGGATCAGTTGAACAGATTGCCGATGGGGTCGGGGGCGGAACTGGGGAGATGGCGGATTTCTAGCTCTATACCGAGCTTTTGCAACTCTTTGAAGGCGGCGATGTCTGTATCGCCTACGGCAACGGCAGGCGTTGCAGAGCGCTTGCCCTCCCCCGCCCGCATATGGCCGATACTAATCTTGGTTATTGGCACACCGCCCTTAACCAGCGCGAGCGCATCGGAGGGTGAGGCCACCATGATCAGAATCAATTGGCGAGGCGTTGCGGTATGAATGATGTCGATGACCTTTTGTACCGAGAAAAACCGCGTCCAAACGCCTTCTGGCGCCGCCACCCTCATGGGTGCCCATTGGCGCGAATCTGCCGCGATCTCATCGTTGACGATTAGGACAAGGTTGGAACCCACGGCTTCGTTCCACAGCTCAACGTCTTGTCCGTAAATGAAACGGTCGTCGATACGTGTGAGAAGGATCTTGGGTTGAGCCATGGCTGCCCCATTCTGTTTGAGACCCATACGAGCGGGACGTCGACCACCAACTCAACAGCTGGTCAAGCGCCAGATGGACGCCGCAGACATCACGCCTCTAATATTAGTGCATTTAAAGTGAGAAAAGCCGTCAGAACCCTTGCGCGGATGTGCGATGTCCCGTATCATAGACAGCCGTTGACGCCTCAGTTGCGCCATCACATGACCGCCAGCGTAGCTCAGTTGGTAGAGCACCGCTCTCGTAAAGCGGGGGTCACCGGTTCGAGCCCGGTCGCTGGCTCCATTGCATTAGTGCAGCTCAGAAGCGTAATTGCTTCTGAGCTTTTTTGTTTTCGCGTCTCTTTCCTCCTTCTCCGAGGAGTGAAAAAGGGGTGAAAAACTTTTTTAACTGTTTTCCATAAATAGTTAGCATCATCCAACGTTCACATTAGATCGAACAACAATCCTGTTACGCATAGCCTAATTCCGCTGAGTATCAGAGAAGAACGTCCGGATTATATGCATCCAGCTTCGCTTCTCCAGTCGCCAGTGACTCCTCCAGCCGGTCAGCATATTCAACAATAGAGCCGTAGAATATGGGAGTAAAATCCGAACTTTTCGATAAAGAGGGGTTCCGCTACGTCAATCCTCTTCTTGGCAACCGCGGCCTCATCCTTTTCATAGTACCCAGTGCCAGGAATCCGCTCGTTTGCCTGCGGCAAGCACTTAAGCTGCCTACACAAGCGCGCCGACCCCTTTGAAAGACCCATAAAGGTGATAGCACCAGAGATTACGCCACCGACGCCCACAACAACCTTGCCAGCGGCATCCCCCACCGTCTGCTTTGTTATCTTGATACCCATGAAGCTCAAGAGCTTCTTCAGGATCGGATACCAACTGGTCTTGGTTAGCGACTGGCGAGCGACCTTTTTCGCGACCGCCTCTTGGGCGTTTTTGGCGATTACGGTTAGCATCGAATTCGCGCTGCCTACACCCATCATCACACCGAGCAACACTGCCATTTCGTAGAGAGTCTCGTCATCAACGTCGTCACATTCTTCAAAAAAGGTCTGCCAGCCATACAGGTATGCCAGTTTCTGCATAATCCTGAATGCGTGCACGTAGTATTACGTAATATCGGCAGGAATGGTGCCCACCATCGCGACACCTCCGGGAAGACCCGCTGCAAAGGAAAAGGCGGTTGACTTCTTTGCCTCATAATCAATTACTTCTCTAGCAATTCTATCGATCAGGCCCACATCGATTCCGGCGGTAACGGGGGTCGTTTCCACGGCAAACTCGCCGACATCTTTATGGACACCCTTCCTCCTCAGCTCCGAGCGGAGGAAATGGGGCCGATCAATTCTCACTCCCTTTAGCCGAGCAACTTTTTTCATAAAGTCAATCAAAAATCTCTGGGCCTCCGCCAACTGCTCATCGCTCTTGTCTTTTAACTCTGCAAAAGCCGAATCAACGAGAACAGCGACCCCAAGGCCCTCGCCCTCGTTTTTCTTTCCAAGCAGCCTGACGTCCATACGGCCTTCCAATCAATGCGCCGCGCGGGCTATCGCGTTCTGCGACAGGCCGGACGCACGGAGCCTGAGGGCCTCCCTGGCCCTTATCCTTCTCGCCATGCTGTACCTCCTTGGTCTCGGCTGCATGGACAGCCGGAACGTACCAGGGGGACGGTGCCGACGGGAATATCGGCGGTGCCGAACGGCAATATTCGGGATGTGAGCGGACGGTGTGTAAGCGCAATATCGCCGGTGTCAAAGAGGACAATTACTCAAACAGGTGAAGGAGGGCATCGAGGAGGATAAGGAGATTTACGGTGGCAATTAAGAAGCCAACTCGCCGCGTCATGCCCGTTGGAGAGGCGAGCATGACCCTCATGGGTAATCAAGACACACGAAACAAAGGGGATTCGACAAGTCGCAAGAAAGGGGAGTGCATCACCTTTTGGGTTACGGAAGAGCAGAAGCAAGAGATGAGCACCTACGCGGCGGAACACAACACCACGGTATCAAGGATCATCATCGAAGGCCTTGAGATACGCATGGGTATAGGGCAATCATTATAGCTTAGCCTTCTGCAATTGCTGCGACTCGATGCGGTCCTATCGATTTGCGCAACGGTGTGACGCGTTATCTAGACTGACGATCGTTTCCGCTGCATTTGCCAGCTCATTATCATGTGAAACAATGATAATGAGCTGTTTCAATTTGTTGTTTCTGACATACGAAGCGAGTTCGGCTCGGCTTGTTTCATCCAATCCAGTTGTAGGCTCATCGAGCACCAAGACTGATGGATTACGGGAAATTGCCGACCACAAGTATACACGGCGCAGCTCACCACCCGAAAGTTCAGGACAACGTTTCTCAAGCAAGCCCTCTATGCTGGTTGTCAACGACGGTAGCTCATTCATATGCTGGTGCTTTGTAAAAAATGGGGTGTTGAAATAATCCAACAGGTCCCGAACCGTCTCATCTGGAGCGAAGCACGGTTGGGGGCAGCACGATATCGTGTCTGAACGTATGTAATCCAAATTGCATTTTTCAATCGGCATGTCGTTGTATGTTACTTTGCCTGCCGATGGATACAGCCCAAGGAGCAGGTAAAGGAGCGACGTTTTTCCTCTTCCATTTTCTCCGGTTATGCAGTATGTTCCAGGGCCGGAGAAATCGAAGGAAAATCCGTCAAGAACCTTTCGGGGAGATCCGTCTGGAAGGGGTACCGTAAAATCCAACTTGGAAACAGAAATGCGATTTATTGTGTCAATCTTGACTAAACCTGTCTGATCTTGCTCTGGTTCCGGTCCTACCTTTCCCATGGCGCTCATCCTGTCCCACGAAGCCTTGGCATCCTGATAGGACTTGAACAGGTTCATCGTGTTTTTCAAGGTTTTAAATTGGACGGCAAAATATGCACCGACGATGGTGTATTCGCCTATCGTCATGGTTCCATTGATGATTCGCACTCCGGATACGATGAGTATTATCGCTTGAAACACGGCAGCAAAAAGGCTGTCAATCGATGTTAGTGAGAATGAGAGCTTTCCCGAGTGCAAGACCTTTGGAAAATACTTTTCAAATCCGGTGTCAAGTGCTAGCTCGCTTTTATTGTATGAAGACGTTAACTGAATGTTGAGAATCTGATTCAACTGCGATGCTATTACGGCATAGAAAGCGCTATCTGCCTCCTTCTTCTCGTACATGACTTTATATAGAAGCTTTCGCAATCCGGTAATAACGAAGAGATATGCCACAAGAAGGAGGATGGAGAATAGTGCGAGGAGTGGATCAACCGACCATATGACGAGCAACACGAAAGGAATGGCGACAACAGACAGGGGAGCGCTGATAAAGTTTGTTAGAACGAAAGAAGAAACAACACCTGAGTCAGTGAAAATCCTTTGCGTCGTATAGGCTGAGTCGGTTGTTCGGTTCGTCAGAAAATTAACTCGCTCAAAGCGCAAGACGGTTTCCCTGAGTAGGTCAAAAGAAAGCTTTGTGGATATACGGATAGATAACGTTCCTGCAAAATATGAAAATAAGGCAGAAAAGACCCCTATTGAAGCTACGAAGAGCGCAAAAAGCACAGCATCCTTCTCGCTGCGATTGGCAAGAAGGAAATCTAAGAACTTTCCGTTCACATATGGTGCGGCATAGGAAAGGGCGATTCCAATCGTCGTGATGGCAATGAACGTGAAAGCACCCTTTGTTTTACTAAACTTCGATAAGACGTACCGAATCAAGAATGGCCCCAATCTATCAGGTATGAAATACCAACTGATGACACCTTACACCGCGGTTCGGTGGAAACGAAGCGGCGACTAATCGGCACGAGCGCTTCCATAGAGAGTCTTTGCGAGCTGGATCCTCATAGAAACGGGAATTTTATGTTCGATCAATAGGCCGCGCACGGCAGTCGGACGGCTGAAAAATAAAACAGCCGTCCGACTAAAGCTGTAAATTTTTTCATTGTTTGTTGGGCATGCGCCTGAAGTTTCATGCAATAGGAAATCCATTATGACCATGGTCGAAATGTGAACACTACGATCGTTAGCAAGGAGACGCCAAGACCGGCAAAGATTATGATGAGCGGCAGAATGAAAGCCGCCGATGCCGATAATGGGATTTGGGACGCAAAGGCAATGATGCCCGCGAGAACGAGACCGGCTCCCGTCAACGCTATTCCGAGTCCGACCAATCTGGCAACAAGAGGAATCTTCTCGCTTGGAATATGAGCGATATGGTAACTGTGAATCAGGCCGGGATTGCCGGTCTTTACCATTAACACCCCGACAACGAGAAAGCAGATTCCTCCTACCATGCCGCCAATGGATGATCTTAGCGCTTCAGGACTCATTGCTCGTCTTGGCCACCTTGCTCGCTGAGGGGAAGTGCTGCGGCAAAAGTGATGAGGACCAGTTCATAGGCTCCAACTGCGGTGACTCCGACCGCCACATTTGCTCCCCACACGATGTAATACATGTCGAACCAAGTTTCCGTTCCAAGAGTCGATGCTCTGGTCGGATTCATGTTGTCTACTACGGGCTTCTCGTACATTTAACCCAACATCTCCTTCAACGATGAGTTCAACAGTTCATCCGCGGTATCATCAATCAGGTCAACGTGTAGATCACCTCCCATATCTATATCGCAAATTGTGTCGGACATACGCTCCATGTCGTCAATGGTCCACATGTGGTTACAGAGGTCTTGAACCAGTTTTGTGGACCAAATTGAGCTAAGTCCGTTGTTCCAGTAATCCTCAAGAGGGTGGTTTCTGATGTTGCCAACCACTAACGGGATATACGGAGAAACGACGATGTCGCCGTTTGCGTGCACTGAAACCTGATCTAATAGATATCGGTTATCAGAGAAGCGAATTAGATGGTCGACGGGGTCGCCCCATTGCGGTCGGACATTCGGGTGCTTCCGAAGGAAGTCGTCCTCTTGAATGGCGTGAATCAACGTACGGTATTGGGAATAGTCCGGTCTAATAAATGTGTTCTTTCGCGCACGGCCCAAAACCATGAGGGGTTGGACACGTAGTTCGATAAAGTCACCCGGCGTCCTCTTCGGCCTGTTAGATTTGGTGAAAATCTCATCTAATAGTGAGATGACATCGGGAAACTGTTCGGTGTTGAACGACGTGGGCGTAAATGCGATAGCAAGGTGCAAATCGGAATGGTTGAGTACGGTGGCAACTGCTTCTTCGACGATTTCGAAGGCTCCCTCATGTCCCCTCAGCCTATCGTGAGCTGACCCAATGCCGTCTAGGCTAAATTGGATGCTTTTGAGTCCGGAATCTTCTAAATCTCGGAGAAGGGATTCCGTGAGGAGAAGCCCGTTGGTTACCAGGCTCGCTGCAACATTCCCATCTCGCAATATGGGAAGGCAGCGCAAGATATCTTTACTGCGCAACAAGGTTTCTCCTCCACAGAAACACATGCTGTAAAGCGACATGTCTGCCATTTCCTTTGCGAAAACAAAAAGTTCATCTGAGGTCAACTCGTCGTGCATGACCTCATTCTCGCCGCTGCTGTTATAGCAGTGCAGACATCTCAAGTTGCACTTGTTTGTTATGTCAAGGGCGACGTGATGTGGCGCTCTGAGAACGTTGGTGTACTTGTTTTCCGAAACTCGTCCCATGGTTCCTCTTAACAGACTTCTGAAAAACAGTATACATTCATGCAGTCGCCGTCGCTGCACTCACCTGGAAAAGTGCCAGCGCAAGTGAATTCTGGCTCATTGATAAGATTTCGAATTCCTTCGTTTGATGCAATTTCCTTGCTGGTTAGGTTCAGGTGGAAAAAATTGGGAACATCGCAAAATTCTTGACGATAGAAGCTGGCCGCAGCGGCAATACATTGAACGGCGATGCTTGCGGGGCACAAAAGAAGACAGATGTCTGCGTATCTGAGTAAGGGATTGCTGGAGGGGGCGAGGCCGAGTAGACCGGTTGGTCTCCCTGACTCATATACAATGAAAAATTCCTTGCTCAGATTGAACAATCCGTTTCGCACCTCTAGCGGTCGTTCATACTGCTCGACGGAAAGAGGCCAACCGTAGACAATTGTGGGACTTTCTGGTTCTGATGAGCTCGCCTGGCTTGCCAGGGAGCAAATCAGGCGAATATCGTTTTCTTGGGCAAGCCGTATATGGGTCCCATTGTCCACGCAAATCTCATCGGCAATGGGTGTGCCATTTTCGGTCGGAGTTTTGACCCATCCTATTAGTCTCGATACGCTGAAACCTCTCATTGCCGAGGCTAAGTCAGATTTGAGCATGTCCGGATTGGCGTCTGGAAACTTGTCGCACATCCGATTAAGGATTGTTTCGACGGTGTTTTTACCATCGCACAGAGAGACGATGTAGCTCCCGCTTCCGTTCAACATGATATAGTTCAGCTCATCGCGTCCGGTTAGAACAGAGCGGTACCCGTTCTTTTCCTCTCTTGAGTATGGGAGAGAAATCGATTTCGGGATAAATCCCCTTATTTCGTCAAAGCTCCATTCCATAATTAATCCCTCCTTGTGTCTGTTTGAATATGAGCCGATTTTAGGCTCTTCGGTAGTTTCTGTGGGCGAGACATCAATTTTTCCGCAGGTGGATGCAAAAAAGTTCCGCATATAAGGGAAACGGCCCCGAGAGGGGGCCGTTTCCGCGCCGGGCAGGGTAGGATTTCGCTTGCTACATCAACCTACCGGAAAGGCCCTGACGCATGAACAGGATACTAAGCCGCGCGCTCGCGCTGGTCCACACCGTGATCGAGTACGCCAGCATCGACGGCGGCAGGATAATCGTCGGCGTCAGGCCGTGGACGAGTTTCGGGCTGCGGTGCCCCGTCTGCGGGAGGGCAGCGAATGCTACGACAGGTCGCCAAGGCCGCGGCTGTGGCGCGCGATGGACCTGGCGAGGTCGACCTCTCCGCGCTCGGGCTGCACGAGATGGCGGCGTCCCTGCCCGACTACGTGAGGATGGTCGCCGCGGGCGAGCGGGGCTTCGCCTCCGCCTTCGAGGAGATGACGCGCGTCGAGGTCGCCGCCCGGGAGGTCAGGATCACCAACCAGCGCATTCGGTCGTCGGGGTTCCCCTACGTCAAGGGGCTGGCGGACTTCGACTGGGACTTCCGGCCGTCGGTCCCTCGCGCCGAGATCGAGGAGCTCGCGACCCTCAGGTTCGTGGAGCGGGCCGAGAACGTCCTGTTCGTGGGAAGCCCCGGCGTGGGCAAGACGCATCTCGCCGTCGCGCTGGGCATCGAGGCAGTCAGGGCGGGGCGCGAGGTCAGGTTCGTGGACTGCGCCCGGCTCGTCGAGGACCTTGAGGACGCCTCGTCGCGCGGCATCCTCAAGAAGAGGCTCAAGTACTACGCCCACTCGAGGCTGCTGATCATCGACGAGCTCGGCTACCTCGACGTCGGCAGCGTGGGCGCGGACCTGTTGTTCCAGCTGATATTGACGCGCTACGAGCAGCGCTCGACGATCATCACCGCCGACGTGGGGATCGGCGGCTGGGGCAGGGTGTTCGGGGACGACGTGGCGGCGAGCGCGATCGCGGACAGGGTGTGCCACCACTGCCACCACTGCCACCTGGTCAAGATAGCCGGCAGGTCCTACAGGCTGAAGGACCTGCCGAGGGACGGACCCGTCAAGGCGTGACCGGAATCGGTGAAAATACGTTAGCGCAAGCGGTGAAGCCGCCTTTGCGCGAACGGCGCGTTTGATTAGTGAAACTGGTGAAAATTAGATTGACGCTAACAGGGGCGTGCCCGTCGCGGCGTTTCACGGGGATGTCTCGCGCCATCCCCGGACCCCTTCGCGCCAAAGGGACGAGTCCCCTTGGAACCCCGGGCCGCCGCCGGCGGGCCGTGAACGGCGGGACAATCACTCGGCTTCAACTCGCGATCGCCCCGCCGGCTCTCGCTCCGGCTCCGTTCGATGGCTCCCCTGGGTCGCCATCACTGCGCCTCCGCTCACCTGTCCCGTTGCACTCCGGTCGATTCGGCCTACGCTTCTCGGGGCATGCAAGATATGTATTCCGTGCAACGGAATATCTTGCCCGGCCGAAGCCGGGATGTGCGAACCGCTCCAAAGTCGCTCCCGCAGAACCGTGCAACAGGCTTACCGGCTGTTGCACGGACCTCAGATATGAAAGTCAGTCCCGGCCTCTTTCGTCATCCACACCCTCGCGAGCCAGCTCCCACGCGGCCCGTATGGCAAGGTCGATTCCCCTTGCCGTGAACCTCATAATCCGCCCGGTCGAGCGGTTGACGGCGTAGCCGAGCCTCGCGCCGTTGATCTTCCTCGTCTTGCCGAGGGACTCCGAGTGATAGCGGTATTGCAGCGCCCCCCGCTTGGATCGGGCGATCTCGATCCCATCCGATTCCAACCGCCTTGCAAACTCTCCGAAGCGGTCGGGGCAGCTCTTGAGCCTCCCGACCTCCTCTGCCCTCTGGGCGACAATCGCTCGGACCCTTGCGTTCTCGGATTTGTCGGATCTCCCCTTCTTTGCCATCTCGCGCTCCTCGCGACCGGGCTGGCGCGCGTGCACCTTCGAGTTCGAGAGGCCCCTTTCGAGCTGGCTCAGGCCGTACTTCGTATCGAGCTCCTTCACCGTTCTCACGCGGGATTTCGCCGCCGCCCTCGCCGGCCCGTCGTTCAGACGCCGCCCAGTCTCGAGGTCCGTCCTATTGATGGCGAGGTGAGCGGCGAATCGGGCCGATCCATCCGACCTGCACCTCTCCTCATGCAGCACAATCACGATCTCCTGGTTGGGATAGCGCTTGGCGATGTAGTCCCTCGCGTACTCCATGCAACGCGAGGGCGTCATCGGCCCGCCGTTGCAGGAGCACTCGTCCGGGTTGAAGCCGATCACCTGATGCTGCATGTACGTGCACCTTGCGCCCTGCTTCCCGGGCCGGTTGTGCCCGGCCGCCTCCCGGGTGGCGTCCATTTCCTCGAACCATCGATCCTCATCGATGATGTGCTGGGTATCGTGGTCCAGGACTTTCTCCCTGTCCCAATCGAAATACCGCTTGAGGTTTTGGAGGTGCTCCCCGCTCATGACGCTCGCCTGCTTGATTGCGGTCATTTTCCAACTCCCTTCAAAAACCGCCGTCAGTCGACGAAGAGGCCGGACCATCCGTCGGCAACAGGCGGCTCCGCGGCCTCTTCCTCGAATTCGGGAGTCCAGAGATCGACGCCGTCCTCACGACCCATTTGCCTTGATATCAGCCTGGCCTGGTATTCCATCCTCTTGGCCGCCTCGTGCTCGCGCGTCCCCAGATCGAAGTGCTCCTTCGTCGGCATCCGCGTGCAATCGCAGACAGGGGCCCGGAAGCACCCCGCATGTTCCCTGCCCACGCCGTTCTCCGCGGTCTTCACCACGATGACGCCGTCCTTGTCGGGGGACATCTCCGTCCACTCCCAAGGATGAATCAGGTCGTCGGCGTGCTCGCTGTAGGATGTCGACCCCGTACCGCCCGAAGGCCCCCTGCTCGAGCTGGTTCCCATGGTGTGCCGCGTCGTCTTCCCGACTAGCTCGGTGAAATACTGGCGGTCCTCGGCCTCGCCCAGTTTCATGGCGACCTTGACGCCGCAGTTTGCCAGGATCTTCTTCCGTCCGTCGCGCTCGCCGTACTTGTTCAGCTGAGAGATGTTCTGGACTGCGCCCATCCAGAACAGGTCGTACGAGCGCCCAAGGCTGAGAAGGCTAGGCAGGCACTCGACCTTCGGCAGGTTCCCCCATTCGTCGCCGAGGATGGACACCGGCCGCGGCAGCTTTCCACCAGCTGCGTCCGCGATGGAATACACGGCAGCGTAGAGCTGCTCGAACAGGACCGCCGCGATCGCGTTGTAGGGGGAGCCCTCGTCCATCACGTGGAGGAACAGCGCGGTCTTCTCGCTCAGGATTCTACTCGGATCGATATCATCGCCCGAGACCATTCGTGCAATCGGCGCCGAAGCGTAGATCCTCAGGTTGACCTTTAGCGTGGAAACGATGCTCCTCAGCTCGTTGCCGCCGCTCGAGATGAACTGTGAGGCACGCGAGCGGGCCGGATGCCCCTGCGGCAGGGAACGGAACAGGCCCTTCAGCGGCTCACACGGATCCTCGCCGGCCCCCTCCGTCCCCAGGCACATGATGTGGTAGACCGTCGCGAGGTGCTTGCAGCCCCGCGGGCAGCCCTCGTCCAGCACGACCAGAAGGATCGTCGCGGCGAGCAGCGACCGCGCGGATTCCGTCCAGTGGCTCGCCTTCGCATCGCCCTCCCCGGCGATGAGCGTACGGGCGACGGCATCCGCGGCCTGCTCAGCCCCCGGCAGATTCCCCCCGTTCGCGAGCCTATCGACCATTTCCAGTGGATTGAACGTGTCGCTCTTCTCGGGATGCTGGGCGTCCAGCAGAAGCACCCGGCACCCGCGACGCTCCAGCTCGTCGCCCGTCAACTCGATGAGCTCACTCTTCACATCGGACACGATAATGGTCTGCGGCCTCGATTCCCCGTCATCCGCCCCATACGTCAGCAGATCAATTGTCGGGATCAGCAGCGATCTTGATTTTCCGGCACCCGTTGAGCCGTCGAGGAACATGTGCCGCCTCGGTTCGAACAGATACTTGGAGCCGAACAGCGTCTTCTCAAACCCGTACACGAATCCTCTGCTTTTCGGCTGTCCGTGCCCGTCCCAAATCTCCGAGCCCCGGATGGTCTCCGGCCCCGTTTTCACCCGCGCCTCCCCAAGTACACCTCCGTCGGCGGCTCGCTCCTTCGAGGAAGCCGATAGCTGCATGAGCACGAATACCGACAGGAACAGCGCGAACGAGGCGAGACAGCCAGGGACGCAATGAGGCCCCACGTTAATCCACCACCAAATGGTGTTATCCACGCTCAGGGTGAATCCGATCGAGCTCAGCTCGATTGGAAATCCGAGGATCATGCAATCGAGGGGAATGGCGATAAGTGGCGCAAACCCCGCGGTAAGCAGCGCTGCGAAAACCAGCGCCATGACCACCTTCTCCTTCACGAGAACCACCTACTCTCTCGCACGGGCGAGTAGGTCGTTGACCCAGCCCACCGCCGTCGAGACGATTGATGTCGCCCGGTTGAGATTATTGAGGACGACCGGATCGGACCCGTAGGTGTTGAGGGCGCGGACCGCCTGGTTGAGGTTCGTGCCGATCTTCTTCAACTCAGTCCTGATACCGGCAAGTTCCCCCGCGTCGGCGACCCTGACCGGCTTCTCGCCGCAGAGCAGGGCGGCATCGCGCATGAAGGAGGACGCCGGCATGTTCATGGCCGCCGCCCTCTCCTCGATAGCCTTACGCTGCGACTCACTCATCCGTACGTTGATATGCGTATTCATGGAAGTCATAACCATCCAATCCGAGCGGGGCCGACGCATCGGCCCCGCCCCTTTTATTAAGTTGAAATTGTTTGGAGCATCTGACCGATGCGCCCAATCCTCACCCTCGCCCAGACATCGAAGGGGACTCCCGGCAAGCTGCCGAGATATATACGGTATGGTCGCCATTGTTCTCTATAGATATCGAGAGCATCGAGCAGGCGCTTCCATTCCCAAATGAGCTCATCGGCCGAGAGCAGAGGAAGATCCCTGTTCTCGGCGCGCGCGAGCTCATCGGACGACAAGCATGGATTGGGAGCCCGGTATCCACCAATGTAGGGTCCGGGCTCCATAATTAGCCGATTTCGGTAAACATCGCTGCTGGTGCGTTGAACTCAAACTCGACAATACCGCAGGAACCGTAACGGTTCTTTGTGATTGAAGCAATGACGGGCCGTTTTTTAAGCAACATATTGGCATTACGCTCTTCGGGCTTATCGCCCTTAATAGAAAGCGACATAACGAGATCTGCCGAATACTCGAACATGTTGCACCCGCCTATCGCCTGAAGCCCGGTGGTCTGCTTGTCGTAATTAACGCGGTTAATTGATGAGATAGCGAAGAGCGGACAATGGGCCTCATCCACGATTCGGCGGAGCTCGGAAGCGACGAGCTTGAGACCGATACGCTCGTCGGCAATGCGCAGTTCCTGCGGCAAAGAGACGATTTGCGCGTAATCAACAATAACCAGTGGCGGTTCGCCATGTTTATCGGCAACCTCTTCGATTGCCTTTCGCATCCCGGCATATTTAATTTCACCAGGAATGATATACATTCGCTCGGCGATGCTGCGGGCGTAAATGTCGAGAACCTTCTCGAAGAGCCCGCGTTTGTCCTCAGACATGCCATCGCCGTTCATATCATCGTGCGTGAGCTCGCCGCCCGAGATGCGGGTGAGGCTCTTCGCGAGCATGCTGTCTCGCCCGAGCTCGCCCTCAAAGATGACCACCGGATGGCCAGCAATGGCCCATCCGTCGGCGATTTGCTGCATAAACGTTGTTTTACCCGTACCGGGTCCGCCGGGGACGATGCACAGGTATTGACGAAGACCTCCGAGGATAGTATCCAGCGCACCGTGTTCGATATGCCCAAGCGGCCTATTCTTTAAGATACGCAAGGCGGTCTCGTCGAGGCCGACGCTCATGGGATTTAAAGCCGGCACGGTTCGCTCGCCTCCAATTCATGGAGGTATGCAAAGAAGCTCGATTCAAGGATGTAAATGCGGCGGTGCAACGCAATCGCGCGCCCGCTCTCCTTCATCATCTTCGAGGCCGTAACCGGACTCAAGCCGGTTATCTTGCACACTTCAGCGATGCCAAGAAGGCGCTCGTGGCCCAAGTTGGAATCAGAAGAAACCGCAGTTGATGCTTGTACGGCAGCGTACGGTTCAGGCTCTACAATCATGGTAGAATCCTTTCAGGCTAGCTCGCCCCTCCCCCTTCGTCGCCAAACTTAGATAGGGAAGGGCGGGCGGCTTTTTAATCAATGACCGAAAATAAAATAACTCCTTTCAAACAAGCTGGTCAGGCGCTTACTGTTTATATTGTAACACTGTCTGTTGCACAATCATATCTAGTTACAGTTCTAATTTCTAATTCACTTTCTGACTGTATAGACTTTATTGTCTGACTGATTTAATATATATACAACGATGATTGGAGTGGTTATGGGACGTTTACCATTATCCGGAAGTAAGATGCGGAAAATTAAGTTCGGAACAACTGTTCAGGCGACGACCCCGGAGAAAATCGAAGAGCTACGCCTCAAGAACCCCGAATCAGTCAGAAGCACCGGCGAGGCTATCGACTATCTATGCAACCTGCTCACGGGGTTGCAGCCGAGGGTCGCCAGGGCCCTCGATGAGGCGTGCCTCAGGGAAGCTCGGCAAATCACCAATGAAATGAAGGCCCTTCCCGTTGACGGATCAGAAGAAATGAGTTTTAGTCAATTGGAACTTTATCGAGAGCAATTCCAGAGGCTCCACGACCATTTCTCTTTATATTGCGAGAAAGAGGAGAGGCCCCAGGGAATGAGACGGGTCGATCTCCTCGGCGGCGATTACGCTGTCCTCCCCTCCTCTTGGACTTTATTGGAAACAGAGGAATGCGCGAAGTCTTGCAGCCAGGTCGGAATTATCGAAATTCGCGGCGGCGCAAAATACGATGCGCCTCATTTTGCCTTCTTCCATAACGGAGAGTACAGTCAAAAGGACAAATTGCAGCGCGCAACCAAACTCTGGCCCCGCATGACCGACGTGATGCGCGACGAGGTCAAACTGGTCACAGATGATGAGGGACATTACCTAAATATGGACGAGCACCTAGCCGCCCCCATCATTTGTTATTTCAACCTTCTAGATGCCAGCTACTATCAGTCTATGGAGCTGGAGCCGCCATATGGCGCAATGATCTACCGAAACAATGTCGCTTAAAAAAGAGGCCCCTTTGGGGCCTCTTTTTTAGCCCTTTTTAGCCCTTCAGCAGATCATCCAGCACTGATGCTGCCTTCTGGTCATTTGCCTCGATAAAGTGGCTATAGATAGACAGCGTCGTCGATGGGCTAGCATGGCCCAAACGCGCCTGGATCGTCTTAATGTCCGCATTGGCACCAACGAGCAAAGTCGCTTGCGTATGTCTAAGCTCATGAGGCTTCAGCCCGCTATAACCCGTATAGCGGGTACGTTTGACGCCGTCACTCCCAATGACTTCCCTGCTCTCCTTAAAAGTACCGAAGCCGTTTTTCGCCGCAAACAGCCTAAACGCCCTTGAATAGTTATGTCCATCCATCCGGGTCACAAGAGCCCGTTTGCCGTTGGCGGCGTCAACGATCCCAATGGAATGGACAATGGGCGTTTCTCCAGTCTGCCCCACTGCAAAGGAATCGAACTCACTCCGCTGAATGGCTTTCCACCTGTCCAGATAGTCGGCAAGTTCATTTCCAACCGAAATCTTACGCCTGCTCATCTTTGATTTAGGCGGCCTCAATGTCCTGTCGTTCGTATATTGCTTTACTATCCTCAGAGTCTTGGCGTCGGGGTCATAATCCTCCCATGAGAGACCAAGGGCCTCCCCCTTCCTCAAACCGCAGAGAAGTAGAAGCATTGTGCATGTGATAAAGGAAGATGGCTTCTCCTCCAAAAGGACCGCAAGAAGCCTTGCCGCCTCATCGGCGCTCAGCGCCTTACGAGCCTCGACATTCTGCTTGGGCAGTTTCACTCCCCTACAAGGGTTTTTGCCCACGAGGTCGTTATCGACGGCATCCTCCATTACCTGTTTGAGCTTGATGTGGATGCGGCGAATTTCACTTTCGCTGAATCGGCCTTCTTTTCTAGCCTTGGCATAAGCAGTGCGAACGTCATCCGATTTAAGCCGAGTGAGATCGGGATTGCCGAACAGCTCGCGTATGTGACGAATGTCCAAACCTTCACGCTCATAAGCAAGAGGTGATCCCATGGTCGACTCCCTGTTCGCGTGAAACCTGTCCGCATAATCTGATAGGCCCAGAGGACCATTGCCACGGTTGGAAGCGCCCTCAAGTTCAGCTCTATAGGCCTCCAGCGCCTTGGCGACTTCACTCGGCCAGTTTTTCGGGTTCTTGCTTCTGCAGTGAACCCTGCGTGACGGACTACGGCGGTACCGTCCTGTCTCCGGATCTTTTCCCAGGGAAAAATAAATCCGATAGACGCCTTTGCTCTTATCGATGCATTCCGATGTGCCGCGAGCGGTCTTTTTTATCAATCCCTGCAATCATATCCCTCGTTAGATTTTCGATTAGGCTTGCTGGCAAAGCCTTTAAAGCTTTGCCAGCAAGCCTAATCGAAACTTTTCACACTTTCAAGTCTCTCTAAGTGTGAAAATAGTGGGAAATATGATTCTAATAGCTAGCTCAATAATTGTTAATTACCTATTTCTACCTGCGCTTCCTTTTAATTCAGTGAAATTGGCCTCATCTCGTCAAATGCCGAATTCACGTACTCGTAAAGCGGGGGTCACCGGTTCGAGCCCGGTCGCTGGCTCCATTGCTCAAGATAGCCGCCTTCGGGCGGCTTTTTTGTTGCCGATTTTGAGTGCGTGCGCGCCAATCCAAGCATCGCCACGTCAACAGCGGCCCACTCGGTGGACTTCGGGTTTAATGCTTAGGGGCGGGGATTTACCAAAGTGAAATCTTAATGAAAAGAAACCCAGCTGCAACAATTGCCATGGTGAGGGCTCGAATTGGCCATATAGATCTAAAATAGTCACAATATACAAATGTCGAGAGATATTGGCGATATAGATGAAAAGAACTAAGGGTTTTCTTTTGCTGGTATTGATGCTGCTCGGACTGTTCTGCCTGAGTGGCCCTTCTTGGGCCAAGGCTGCCTGTCCTGAAGGTGAGCCTTAGCAGTCTTTTACGGGCAGCCTGCTGATAACTGCTAAGGAGGGCGATGCCGACTCTCAGTCTGGGGTAAATCCCCTTGCCACTTTTGAGGGGGACGGCGGAACGGTCAAGCTTGACCATATTGGTAGCGGGATTTTGAGGTGGCAAGTTCTTCCGGACAAAATTGCGAACGATCCCTTCTCTTTTGCTGGAACGATTTATCTATACAAGGTTGTGAGCGGAAAACAAAAAAACGTCGATTGCTATCCGACAAACGGGTATGGAATTGCATTCACCGGCATTTCGGGGCAGATTGATACACATGTACGAAAGGGAACCTAAGTGGTGCGTTGGGTTGGAGCTGCTGCAGGTCCGATACGGATTGCGGTCTTGCGCCCCGATGTCCAAATAGGTTTCTCTCTCTAGACGGGAAGTTGCTCATGGACGCCATATATGACGGAGATGACTGGGTCGATCATTATACTTGGCGCCTGGTCGGCTCGAACGACAATGGGGATGTGGTGTTTGATGGACTATGTCCAAAGCATCTCCATCCTTTTGTCTCGTCGTTAATTGAGAGTTCCGCTCGTGTTGCCCCCTACAGCTCGGCATCGCTTCATGATACGGACGTTTTGAAGACCATAAGGGAATCAATTGACGATGGCACGATGAGCGGCCCGCTGTTTTCTCGGCTTGTGGGGCTAGATGAGATTGGCTCGAAACGACTGCTTGCGGGCGAAAAAGTGGAACTCACTTATCGGTCGATGATTTCAATCCTGCGGCTAGCCGATGTTCTTCGCAAATAAATGAGGCTTCCCCATTCAAAAACAGAAAACCCCGCCAAACGTGATTTCCCTAGGGAAAACCCGTTTGGCGGGGTCCTAGCGTGATTTCCCTAGGGGAATCACGCCATCAGACGAACAGCTCAGCCGAGCAGCTCGCTACTCCTCCCAGTAGGCGTCGGCAAGCAACTTAAAGCAGATCTTCTTGACCGGCTGTGCGCCATCTCCCGGGAACTCGAGCGTGGGCATGTGGGGCTCGCCGGCAACGAACAGCGCGAATTTGTCGTCGGCAAGATCGCCGGCGATCGAGGCGTCGGAATCGACCAGGTCGTAGTCGTCCTTCTCGTCAAACTCCTGGACCAGCGTCAGGCTGCCCGTGGCAACCTTAAAGGCCTCACGACCCTCGACGTCAATCTGCAAGTCGTGATAGCGCTGATGCGTCTCGTAGTGAGCCTCGGCCTCGGGACGCGTCGTGGGAGCCATGACGTTCGCAAAGACCTTGTCGCCCAGAATCGGATGGCTGCCGACCTCGAGCTCCGCCGGGTCGTTCTCCTCGAGCCAGTCAATCAGCACGTCGAGGCCCTTGAGCATTCCGCGGTATTCCTCGATATCGCCCAGTGCACCGTAAATCATCTAAATCCCCTCTCGGATCGTTTCTTTGGCGGCTACTCGGCAAACACGTTACCGACGCTGTTGCCACCCACATACGTCTCGACCAGGCTAAGGTCGGGATTGAACACGACAAAGTCGGCGTCGCGCCCCGGCATAATGCTACCGCACTTGTCATCGGCTCTAACCACAGGCAAGCAACCGATACCGGGGCCGCGGCACAAGCTCTTACAGCTCGGTCACGACAACGCCGTTGTAGACCTCGTCCCAACGATCCATAACCAAGTGGCCAGTCATGGGATCCATGGCGTTGAGCTTGCCGCAGGTGTTGGCGGTACGCAGCACCGTCTCGTCATCCGCGCCGGCTGCGATGGCGTGCGCGAAGCCCGCGATAGTGGAGTCGCCAGAGCCCGTAGCGTTAACGGCGGGGATATCGGGGGTCTTGGCGCGGAATGCACGGCCGTTATGGAAGCCAACGGAGCCGGCAGCGCCCATGGATACGACGACCCAGGGAATATCGGAGAAGCGAGCATCCGAGGCGAGCGCGGCGCGGAGCTCGTCCACATCGTCGGTGGTAAAGCTCGTGCCCAAAAGGCCGTTAATCTCGGTCAGGTTAGGCTTGACCAGCTCGGGCTTGACCTCAGACTTGAGCGCAGCCTCGAGCGAAGCACCCGAGGTATCGAGCAACACCTTGGCGCCGGCGTTCTCGGCAATGCCCGTGATCTTGGCATAGTAGTCCGCCTCGACACCGCGGGGCAGCGAACCCGAAATGGTAACGACAGCGGCCTTGCTCGCAAGCTCGGTAAACTTGGCGGTAAAGGCATCGAGCTCCTCGGGGGCAATTGTCGGGCCGCTCTCGAGCAGCTCGGTCTGGTTGCCGGCATGAAGGATATTGAGGCAGATGCGGGTCTCGCCCTTGATGGGCACAAAGTCGTTGTTAATACCGTTGGCGTCCATGAGCTCGGCCATGTAGGCGCCCATGTGGCCGCCGAGCAGACCGGTTGCCACAACGTCGTCGCCCAGCTGGCCCAACACACGGGCCACGTTGAGGCCCTTGCCGCCGGCGGTCTTTTCGGGCGTCACACGGTTAACGTCGTCGATAATGAGCTCATCGAGCTGATAGCGCGTATCGACAGACGGGTTCATCGTAACGGTGAGGATCATTTTTAGCTCCTTATCTCGCAGGCTCCTTGTGCCTCGCGATACGAGTCGACAAAACGGAATTACAGAATCTCAATCGTGAACGAGCGAACGATGGTCTCCTTGGGCTTGGCGACAAGGCAGCCGCGCTTATGCTCAAGTACGTCGTCCTCATCGGAGCAGGTCGAGAGGCCGCCCCAGGGTTCAACTGCCACAAAATCGCCCTCGGGCTTACTCCACACAATGAGGTACGGAAAGCCCTCAAAGCTCAGGCGGACGCCCTTGTCCTCCCCCTTCTTGGAAAGCGTGACCTGACGACTCTCGAGTACGTCAAAGATGGTCTCCGCAAAATCGAAGAGCTCGTGCGACAGGGGCAGCGTCTTTCCCACCATGGGGTTCTTGGAGCGCCTGTCCACATCAATCAAGCCAGTCGAAGGAACGGCGGTGCAGAGCTCCGCAGCCTCATCCTTCTCAAAGCGCAACTCGTAGTCCGTATAGGCCTCGCCCTCATCGAGCGGGCACCTAAAGCCGGGATGCCCACCGATAAAGAACGGCATGTCCTCGGTTCCCTCGTTGGTCACCTCATAGGAGACTCGCACGGCGCTGTCCTCGAGCGTATAACGGGCGACGAGCCTAAACGGATACGGATAATCGCTCAGCAGCGCGGCGTTATCCTCCGAAGCCAGGCACATAGCCAACTCGTTCTCGCCTTGGCTCAGCAGCTTCCACTCCTGCTTGCGCGCAAAGCCGTGGCGAGCGAGCTTTACATGATGCCCGGCAAACGTCATGGCGCTGTTGTCGCGCAAGCCTCCGCAAATCGGGAAGCAGACCGGCGCCTGACCGGACCATACTGCGGGGTCGCCCTGCCACAAATACTCGCGACCGTCGGCCTCAATCGAGGTAAACGAGCCGCCGGCAGTGGAAACCTTAATAGAAATCGAATCGTTGGAAAGAGCGTATTCCATTACCCATCCTTTCGAACAACTGCTTTATTTCACGCAAGCGCCCGTTTCAATCCTAACCATAGAACAAACCCGCACGCTCATCGATGCGTCCGGTATCCCGGCCATGTAACGGGGTACCATACAGACATTGATGCAATTACAGCTGAAAGGCCTTCTTATGCGAACCATCATTCTTTATGCCTCACGCCACCACGGCAATACGAAAAAGCTCGTGGACGCCATCGTCGAGGCGCACCCCGAAATCGATACCCTCGACGTGAAAACACTCGGCAAAAACGAGTATCCCAACCTGCACGAATACCATCTGATTGGTGTCGCCACGGGCATCTATTACTCCGAGATCGACAAGGACATGGCACGCGTGCTCACTAACGTGTTGCAGCCGCAGGACAAGGTGTTTGGCCTTATGACCTACGGTGGCAAAAACAAGTGGTACGGCAAGGATATCGATGGCATCTGCCGCATGAGGCAGGCCATCTTTATGGGTGTCTACGGCTGCCCCGGCTTTGATACGTGGGGGCCGTTCAAACTCACCGGCGGTGTCCAAAAGGGGCACCCGACCGCTGAGGAAATTAAGGGTGCCGTCGACTTCTTCGACAAGATCGAAGACGAGTATGGAGACATCATCGTCGAAGAGTACGCCAAGCGCGAGAAGCGCCTAGCATACGAGAAGGAGCATCCTGCGGGGGGTCTTGTGGCCGGCGTCAAGCGCACGGCAAAGAAGATCGCTAACAAGCTGTAACTGTTAAGGTGCTTTTGAGCGTTTAACCCATACGGCGGGTCCGAGCAGATTCGGGCCCGCCGTCTTTTTCTATCGTTACTCGGTAAAGGCGTTGCCGACGCTCTGGCCGCCAACATACGTCTCGACGAGGGTGAGCTCATGGTCGAACACGACAAAGTCGGCGTCGCGACCCGGCATGATGCTGCCGCACTTATCCTCGATGTGCGCGGAGCGTGCCGGCACCTCGGTTGCCATGCGAATGGCGATATCGGCGCTGGCGATGCCCCAGTCGACGATGTTCTTGACGCCCTGGGCAAGCGTGAGCACCGAACCGGCAATGCTCTTGCCATCGGCGAGCCAGCACAGGTTGTCCTTCATGATGACGTCCATGCCGCCGCTGGTGTAGCTGCCCTCGGGCATGCCGCCGCAGCCCAGGCAGTCGGTGATGAGTACCGTGTGCTGCCAGCCCTTGGCCTGCAGCAGCGCCTTGATGGCGGCAGGGTTTACGTGCTTGCCGTCACAGATGATCTCGGCGTAGGTCTCGGACGTGGACATAGCAGCACCCACGACACCGGGCTCACGGTGATGCAGCCCGCGCTGGCCGTTATAGGTATGCGTAAAGCAGCTGGCACCGGCGTTGATGGCGGCGATGCACTCATCGTAGGTGGCGTCGGAGTGACCGATGCTGGTCACCACACCCTTGGCGTTCAGAGCGGCCGCATAAGCAGCGGCACCGTCGCGCTCGGCCGCCATGGCGCTCTTAACGATGCGACCGCCCGCAGCCTCCTGCCACTGATCAAAGACCTCCTCGGAGGGATCGATAAGATAAGCGGGGTTCTGCGCGCCCACGTGCTTCATGGTAAAGAAGGGGCCCTCCAGGTAGATGCCCTGAATGCGAGCACCGCAGAAGTCGGGGCCGCGACCCTCGTCCGCCTGAGCGATGGCGGCGCAGGCGTCCTTGATCTGCTCGACGCCATCGGTGAACGTCGTGGGTAGCCAGCTGGTGGTACCGCGACGGGCGAGCTCAGTCGAGCTGATATCGATACCCTCGGGGTCGTTATCGGTAGTCGAGTGGTTATAGAAGCCATGGATGTGGGTATCGACCATACCCGGTGCGATCCACGATCCCGTGTAGTCCTTGATCTCGCAAGAGGGCTCGTCGGCCTGCCAGGCGCCAAAGACGCCATCCTCGACCATAAGATAGCCGCCCAGCTGCGGACCTGCCGGCAAGAAGAACTTGTCAGCCTTAATTGCGTACGTGCTCATATGCACTCCTTGCTTCTAAAGCAGTTGACTGTGGTGATGCTTATACCCAGCCCACGTAATAACAAAAAGCGCCCGCCCGCCGTTATGAGCGGACGGGCGCCCTTACAGGGGGACGCGATTAAGCGGTGAAGGGGTGAATCGTCACGCCCTTAACCACGCGGTTGACCGTACCGGTGGGGCTCGGCGTGTCGGGCGTGTTGCCCACGCGCACGGAGTTGAGCAGGCTGATAGCCTGAGCAAACATCACGAACGGCAGAGCAAGGTAGCCCTCGGGAAGCGCCTCGTAGCCCTTAAAGGTGAAGGACTCGCCCTCGTAGACGGTAGCGCCATCCTGCTGAACGGCAACGGTGTGCTGAGCGATCTTGTCGCCACCGATCTCATTGAGGATGTCGATGTCGTACTGACGGGTGTAGGCGTCGTTGTTGACGAACACGAAGACGAGCGTCTTATCGTCGACGAAGGACTTAGGTCCGTGACGATAGCCCATGGAGGTGTCGTAGGAAGTAGCGACCAGACCGTGAGCGAGCTCAAGGATCTTGAGCTGGCTCTCCTGGGCAAGGCCACCGAAGGAGCCAGAACCCAAGTAGGTCACACGGTTGAAGTCGCCAGCCAGGTAATCGGCGATCTCGGGCTCACGGGAGATGACCTCCTCGCCCATCTTGGCAATCGTCTCGACCCACTCGGCCTTCTGCTCGTCAGAGGCAGTGTCGAAAATAAGGGTGGAGAGCAGGGTCATGCAGGAATAAGAACCGGTCATGGCGAAGCCCTTGTCGTTGGCGCGCGGAATGAGCAGCGTCAGCGCGTTGGGATCATCGGCAGACTCGACGGCGAGCTTGCCCTCGGGAGCGCAGGTGATGTTGAGGAACTTGACGTTGTGGACGAGCTCCTTGGCAACGGCAACGGCAGCAAGGCTCTCGGGGCTGTTGCCAGAGCGGGCAAAGGAAACCACGAGTGTGGGATCCTCGGCGCGCAGGAAGTCACGCGGGGCGCTCACGATGTCGGTCGTGGCGATGGGCTTAAAGTCGTAGAGATCAGTGTTGCCAGCGTGACGCAAGTACGGGGCGCAGGTATCGCCAACGTAGTCGGACGTACCGGCACCGGTGAAGACAACGGACAGACGGCCCTCGCCCATAGCGCGAGCCTCGGCCAGGAAGGCCTCGATGGCCTCCTTGTTCTCGCGATAGATGTTGAGCGTATCACGCCAAAGCTCAGGCTGCTGAGCAATCTCGGCCGTGGTGATCTGGGCGCCGAGCTCGGTGAGCTCCTCGACACTCTTCTCGAACATTTCTAATACCTCTCTCTAGAAGTAATCCTCTGACGTGCAATTATACACTTCAGTTGGTTATCTGGTAGTAACCAGTTAAATGCAAAGAATCATCATATGGAAACGATGCGAACACTAGTCGCTACGCTGGTGGTAAACCTTGTATTTAAACTGATCGGCACGAGCAACCGAGAGTGTATACTCCACAACCTCGTTTGACTCGTTATACGTAGTCCTGACCAAATCGAGCACAGGCGAGCCCTCGACAATTCCCAAAAGGTGGGCGTCGGTGGGACGGGCTATGCTCGCATAGAACTCCTCTTCGGCCACGCGTATCTTTTGCTGAAAGTCTTGCTCAATCACATCGTAAAGCGGCTTACGCTCCAGTAGCGGTCGCTTTAGGGACAGAAATTGACGAACCGGTAGATAGCTGCGTTCGACCATCATGGGCATGTTGTCGGCAGAACGAAGGCGCTTGAGCTTAAAAATGCGATCGCCGATGCGCAATCCCAGATGCTCGGCCAGATTCTTATCGGCCTCTATCTCGCAAAACTCGAGAATCGTGGTCTCGGGGTCGCGACCCATCGCGCGCATCTGCTCGGTAAAGCTGTAGGACTGCATAAGATTGGTTGCCTTTGCCGAACGGTCGGTCACAAAGGTACCGCGACCGTGCTGCCGAACCACCAATCCTAAACGCTCCAGTTCCTGCAGAGCCAGGCGTACCGTAGTGCGCGAGAGACCATAGCGCTCCGATAGTTCGCGCTCGGAAGGAATCATGTCACCGGCGCGATATTCATGGTCGATCTTTTCGGTCAGAATATCGACCAGCTGATCGTACAGCGGTTGCTTACGCGCTCCGATCGCCATCCTATCCTCCCATTTTCTCAAACTCGGCTACTACCTTGGGTGTTTAGCATTATCTGTCTGCCACACCCGAATCAACAAGAAAACAAAAGCCGCGCGCTCTTTCGAGCACGCGGCTTTTAACATACACATGGCTTAAGGGGTCGGGGTGTGAGCCGCGTAGGGACACACCCCTCAAGCTAGAGCCTTACCAGATGCTCGGCCAGAGACCAAGCGGGCCAGCGCCCAGGATGCCGAGGACGAAGAGCAGCAGAATGCCCTTGGTCGGGGTCCAGCTGTGCTTAGCGAACATGTAGTAAAGCAGCAGCGTAAGCATAAGCGGGACGAGCTTCGGGACGATGGTGTTGAGGGTGTCGGCAACAGAGAAGTTGACCGGATCCTCGGTGACGGTAGCGTAGGTCACGGACTCCATGCCGTTGCCCAGATCGGCGACGCCGCACTTGACCTCGTTGCCGTCGGCATCGACGGCGGTGAGGGCGTTGCCGTCCTCATCGGTCATGGCGATGGTACCGGCCTCAGCGGTCTCGGTATCGATGCCCTCCATACCGGTGAAGTTCTCGGCCTCCTTCTCGGAGACGATCACGGTAGTAGGGGCAAGGCCACGGGTGGTGCCGTTGGGGATCTGGAGGTTGATCTGGGTGCCACCCATGGTGACGACCAGGCAACCGACGACGAAGACGCCCATGATGGAAGCGGCACGCGTGAAGGCCTGCATGTTGGCGGTCAGAGCGTCAATAGCGCTGGTGCCAAGCTTGTAGGACCAGTTCATGAGCCAGAAGCGCAGAGCGAACTGGACGGCGTTGAAGATCACCAGGAAGATGATCGGCGCAGCGGCGTTGCCGTTGATGGCCATGTTGGAGGTGATGCCGGCCGTGATAGGCACGAGCGTCAGCCAGAACAGGGCGTCACCGATACCACCGAGCGGGCCCATTGCGGCGACGCGGACGGCGCGGATCGTGGGGATGTCAACCTTGTTCTGCTCGAGCGAAAGCACGATGCCCATAACAAAGGTGACGAGGAACGGGTGAGTGTTGAAGAACTCCAGGTTGTGGCTCATGGAAGCCGCGAGGTCGTTCTTGTTGGTGTGGATCTTCTCCAGACCGGGGATGATGGAGTAGAGCCAGCCAGCGGCCTGCATACGCTCGTAGTTGAACGAGGCCTGCAGGAAGCAGGAGCGCCAAGCCATCTTGTTGAGGGTCTTCTGGTCGAGCTGCGGAGCAGGAGTGAGATCCTCGTAGTGCTCCGGGATCACATACTCATTAGATGCCATCTTCGAAGTCACCTCCGTCAGAAACAGCTGCACCCTTCAGCTCGGTCTGCTGCTGGAAGTCCCAGAAAGCGATGCCGAAGCCGATGAGAGCGAGGATGAGCAGAGCAGGGGTTGCCAGCGAATCGTTGGCAACGGTGATGAGCGCGAGGCCAAAGCCCATGAGGAAGAAGCCCCACATATCGCGGTTCATCATAACCTTGAGCAGGACGGCGAAGCCGACGAAGCGCATCATGCCGCCTGCAGCGGACAGACCGGTCTGCAGCCAAGTCGGGATGGCGGAAGCGATGGTCTGACCAATGGTAGCGCCAGCGATGAAGAACAGGGTGACGACGACAGCGAAGATCAGGCCGAGCAGAGCCATGGCGAAGTAGTTCAGGCGCTCGATGCCCTTGGTGTCCGCGTTATGAGCCATGTTATCGGCCGTGGACATAAGCGGGGACATAAGCGTGAAGACCAGGGTAACGCCGAGCTGACCAAGCAGAGCGAACGGAATGGCAAGGCCGACTGCCGCGTTGGGCTCGAGGCCCGTGGCGATAGCGAGAATGGCTGCCATGATGCCGCCGATGACGGCGTTAGGCGGCTGAGCGCCTCCGATCGGCATGTTGCCAATCGTCATAAGCTGATAGGTACCACCCACGAGAAGACCGGTGTTGAGGTCGCCAAGGATAAGACCGATGACGGCGCCGGTGACGATGGGCTGATAGAGAGACTCGAGGAAGTCAAACTGGTCGATTGCCGCGATGAACGTGACGACGAAGACCAGAGCGATCTGGATGATCGAGTATTCCATCTTGCTCCTCCTTTCAAAATGAATGTACGCACTTTGGATTTTACGTACAGAATGTCAGGGTTTCATTCCTGACAACGTGGATCATGAGGATTACGAGAAGAGCTTGCTCGTGTCCTCAACAGGCGTGCTCGGAACGCGCCTGATCTCCAACTCCACCCCCAATTCCTGCAGCTCTTTAAACGCAGCGACATCCTCGTCGTTAACTGCGACGGAGGTGGCGACTTGGCGCTTTCCTTCCGACATGTGCATGTTGCCGATGTTTACCTTCTTTATAGGCACACCGCCCTTGACGAGCGTAAGCACGTCTTCCGGTGTTTCGGCCACGATGAAGATCTTCTGGCGCGGGCTCGCCTTGCCAATGACGTCGATGGTCTTCTGCAGAGAGAAGAAACGCGTAGCGACGCCGGCGGGAGCGGCCATCTTCATGAGGTTCTGGCGCATGGTGTTGGACGCCACGTCGTCGTTGGCGACGAGGATGAGGTTGGAGCCCAGGGTGGAGTTCCACTGGGTGGCAACCTGACCATGAACCAGTCGGTTATCGATGCGGGTAAGAAGAATGTTGGGTTCTGCCATGTTGATCAGCTTCCTTTCGTTATTTGCTGACGACAGTTACTTGATCTCCTGAATCGCGTAACGCGAAACATCTACGACGGCTCCGGATCGGACTTTGATCTGGACCTTCTCGCCTTCGATGCCTTTGACGGTTCCGTAGATACCGCCGGCGAAAAGAACCTCTTGACCCGGCTTGAGCTCGGTGTGCAGCTCCTTGAAGTACTTCTGCTTCTTCTTCATGTTGATTTGCGACCAGATGGTGTAAATCAAGCCCATGATGACAAGCAGGCCTAAAAGGGCGACCGAGGAGCTCAGGACGTTGGCTCCGAAATCGGCCATTAGATGCCGTCCTCGTCGCCGAAGATATCCTCTTCCTCGGAGCCGGCAACGGATGCGACCGTCTGGGCGGTGACGCCCGTCTGGCCAACGGTCACGGCCTGCTCGCCAAGCTCGGCGAGCGTGGCATTGCCGCGGAGGAACAGAAGCTCAATAACCATGGGAAGGTTGGTGCCAGTCAGAACCTCGACGTTGTCGACATCCTGGGCAATCATCATCGACTGGTTGAACGGGGTGCCGCCAAGCAGGTCGGTAAAGACGAGCACGCCATCGCACTCCTCGCGCATGGCGGTAATAGCGGCGCGGAGATCCTCACCGTAGGATGCGGCCTGGTCGCCCTCAAAAGGAACGACGGTAAAAGCAGGCTGGTCGCCGGCAACCATAGCGATAGCGCTTGCAAGGCCGGGTGCGAACTGTCCATGACCGGTAAGAATAAAGCCAACCATTCAAATTTCCCTTCCGAAGGTGTGTACGATCTGAGTCCGATGATTTTCGGAAGCCAGCGGGCACTCGCCCTTAAAGCTTCTTAGAAAGCGTTCTTTGAAGACCAGTGGTTTCTAAACTGGTAGTAACCACGTGACGTGTTGTTGTCACTATATCACCCTAGAAGAGGTCGCTTTCGCTGATTCAAACAGTAAAACGTTTTTGCACCGCTCACGGTGATATTTCGACCGTTTACCGGTCGTTAACACTTCTACCTGCGGTTTTGAAACCGTTTCGAAACGCTTTGGCAAAAGATCGGAACTTTTCCTGTCCCTAAACAACGCAGGGCGGCTAAAAATAGCGTGTAGAAAAATTGCAGGTCATTGTGAAGATATGTGAATTGGTCTTTTTGACTTAATACCAGTTAGAACCAGTTTTGAGATTATCGGTGAACGGTAGTTTTCGACCGCTCACCGGTTACTTGCAATCGTTTGCAGTTGTTTTCCCAGATGAATTAGGGAAGCGCGATGGAGCGCTTGCGCGGGCGCGAGGCCTACCCCAGTGGTTTCGGCAGCAAAAAGCCCGCTAGAACGTTGTCCGTTCTAGCGGGCTAAATCAGGCAGATCGGCTAGCGCGCAGTAGTGCAGGCAAACCTTACGCAAACAGGCCGTAGATGCTGATGTTGGCCTTGGCGTAGAGGCCGTTAGCATACTCGGTCCACTTGGAGCTGGCGCTCGAAGCCTGCGAGGAATACTGCTGGTAGGCGGTGTAATAGGCGGTCATGGCCTGCTTATAGGTAGCGCTATCGGCCGTAAAGGCATCGTCGGCAAAGGCCTTAGCATAAGTGCCGTTCTCGTCCTTCCAGGTGCCCTTAGAGCTATCCCACTCGTCACCGGCAAGGTTGATGATGTAGTCGGCGTAGTCCTTGCTCGCGGTCTCCTCGTTGCCGTCAGAAGGCTCGGTCGGGGCGGTCGGCATGCTTGCGGAGCTATCGCCCACCTTCTTCTTGTAGAGCTTCTGCAGCGTCGCGGACTGGCGGACGATCTGCTTGGCCTGGTCCTTGGACACGCCATACTGCGTGGCCATGGTCTTGTAGTCAGAAGTGCCGATGGAATCCTCGGCGTACTGCTTCATCTCCTTGGAAGAGACGGTAATGCCCTCGTCCTCGGCAGCATCGAGCAGGATCTTGTTGCGCACGTAGGACAGGATGACGTCGGCAGAAGGAGCGGTGTAGTTGCCATCACTATCCTTGACGGTATCGAGGCTGTACTGGCTCTCGATGGCCTCGCGCGCAGTGATGTCGCTCTTCTTGCCGTTGTAGCTATAGCTTGCCACGGTCGAATCGAGCTGATCCTCGGTGAGGGTCGCCGAGCCGACACCCTTGCCGCCAAAGCCGCCATTGCCAATAAAGAAGCCGACCACCGCAGCAATCACGACTGCAACCACAAAGGCGGCGATCATCGTCTTCTTGTGCTTGGATGCATGGTCGTCTTCGTCGGAACCCAGGATATCGTCGTCCTCATCGGTGGCCTCGGGCATCAGATTCTCGTCAGCGGCATCTGCGGCGATCTGAGCCTCCAGACGGGCGTCCTCTTCCTCGGCCGTCGTGCCGGCGGCAATGTGCTCGGCAGACGTGCCGGCGACCAGGTCGATCTTCTCGTCCTCATCACCGTCGGGGCCTTCGCCGCGCTCGATGATCTGGATGCCGTCGATCTCGTCCTTCTCGTCCTTCTTTTGAATCAGACCCATATCAGTTACTCCTTGTTAGGAAACATAGTCCTCAATAGAATACGCCCGACGAGGCGCCGGGCGTATTGATTCTTAGGTTATACGCAAACACTTAAGTACTATTTAGGCGTTTGCAGCGTGCATACCTTAGGCCAGGTGCGCGATAACGGCATCGGCAAAGGCCTGCGTGCCCACAGCGCCCTCAACGGAGCCGGTCTGGGCACGACGCACGTCACCGGTAACCTGCTCGCCCTCGTCGAGCGTGGCAGATACGGCGGCACGAATGCGATTGGCAGCATCGTTCTCGCCCAGGTGGTCGAGCATCATCGCAGCAGAGAGGATCTCGGCCGTGGGGTTGGCGATATCCTGACCGGCGATATCGGGCGCGGAGCCGTGCGTAGCCTCAAAGATTGCGCAGTCGGCACCGATGTTGGAGCCGGGGGCCATTCCTAAGCCGCCCACCAGGCCGGCACACAGGTCGCTCACGATGTCGCCGTACAGGTTGGGCAGCACCAGGACATCGAAGTCGTTGGGGTTCTGGACCAGGCCCATGCAGGTGGCGTCGACGATCTTGTCGTTGAACTCGATATCGGGATAGTTGGCTGCCACCTCGCGCGCCACGCGCAGGAACAGGCCGTCGGTCGCCTTCATGATGTTGGCCTTGTGCACGGCCGTCACCTTTTTGCGGCCGCAGCGGCGGGCATACTCAAAGGCATACTCCACAATGCGACGGCTCTTGGCGATAGAGATCGGCTTGATCGAGATGGCGGAATCGGAGGCGAAGGTCTTCTGGCCCGAGCGCTCGACAAGCTGCGAGAGCTCCTCGACCTCGGCAGCGCCCTCATCGAACTCGATGCCGGCGTAGAGGTCCTCGGTGTTCTCGCGCACGATGACCAGGTCGACGTCGCGGAAGCGCGAGCCGTCGCCCGGCTGCGACAGGCAGGGGCGCACGCAGGCGTACAGGTCGAAGTGCTTGCGCAGGGCGACGTTAACGCTGCGGAAACCCGTGCCGACCGGCGTGGTGATGGGACCCTTGATGGCAACCTTGGTCTGGGCGACCGCATCGAGCACGTGCTGGGGCAGCGGCGTGTCAAACTCGTCCATGACGCCGGCGCCGGCCTCCTGGACGTTCCAGTTGATCTGGACACCGGTGGCCTCGACCACGCGGCGCATGGCCTGCGTAATCTCGGGACCGATACCGTCACCGGGAATCAGGACTACATCGTGCGCCATAATCTGTTACTCCTCGTCTTCGGCGTCGTCAGATTTTTTAACGCTAGCACGCTTCTTCTTTTTGGAGAGATCCAGGCCAAAACGTTTAACAAGCATTTCGCAAATCTCGCTCGAACGGGCCTTGAGATAGCTGCCCTTACCGTTCTCGGCATCGAACTTAAGGCGCAGCGCAAGCTTCTCGGCAACCTCGGCGTCGATCTCGCCCTGGCAAAACTCGTACAGGCAACCGAGCATGTCGCGATACTCAAGGTCGCCGTGGTAGCACTGGATGGCCTCGTCCAGGATGGGCCAAGCCTCGCGCGAACGTTCGACACTCGTGGCACCCCACACGCACAGCAGGCGGAAGGCGGCATAGCGCAGCGTGGAGGAGATCTCGTCGAACAGTGCGGTCTCGGCGCCCTCAAAGGCATCGCCCAGCTGCTCGGGGCAGGTGGTGGCGAGCGCCGTCAGGGCATCGAGGGCCTCCCAGCGGGTCTGCGCCTCGGGGCGGTCGAGCGCCTCGATCAACGCGGGCACGCAGGGCACGACGCGCTGCGGATCGCGCTCGGCAAGCAGGTGCAGCACGCGGGCGGCAAACTGGCGGATGCGGCGCGTGGGGCAGCCGAGCTCCTGGACCAGGCGATCGACGGCGTTCTCGTTCTCCTCTGCCAGCTGGAGCTGTGCCAGCTCCTCGTCGGTGAGCTGTTCGTCTTTGTTTTCTGCCATAGTTACCTCTTCTTACTATTTCTTAGCGTGCTTGCCAGCACCCTTGCTGTCATCGGTGACCGAGATGAGCTGTCGGTCGGCCGCGCCATTGCGACGTGCGCGGCGGCGCTCCTCGGCGTCGCCCGCGTCGGCGGCGGCGCGATGAGCCTTGTTGACGTTAAAGACCTCGTCGTGCTTGCGCCACGGACCGACGGACTCGCCAAAGCTCATCTTAAGGCCTGCGATAAAGCCGCCGAGCCAGCCGATCGGCGCAAACTGCACCAGCGGGAACAGCGAGAACACCCAGGTCAGCAGGACGACTGCCGCCGCACCCGCAAAGTTGGCAATCCAGTAGTCGCGCTTGGTGATCACGCGCTTTTCGCAGGCCCACTGGCCGCACAAAAAGCCGATGTAAATCGCAAAGAGAAAGAGCACCAGCGCAAGCACCACGAACGTCCAGCTCATAGGCGCTACTCCCCGTGATGGTGGCCGCAGCAGCACTCGTGGCCGTCGTCATGGCCGTGGCCACCGCAGCACTCGTGGTCCTCGCCATGGTGATGGCCACAACCGCACTCATGGTCCTCGCCGTGCTCGCCGCAACCGCAACCTTCCTCGTGAGCGCCATGCTCCTCGGGACGATACTGCGACCAGTCCAGACCGGCGGCGATGGCATCGGCCTCCTCCTTATAGAGGACCGTGATGGCCTGGGTGCCCAGCTTGGCGCCACCGATAGCGTCGAGCATGTCGTAGAGCGTAAAGGCCACGTCGGCGCCGGGCAGCGCGAGCTCGCGGTCATCGGCGTAGGCGAGCGCCAGACGCAGGTCCTTAATGAAGTGCTCGACCATAAAGCCGGGCTTGTAGTCGCCATCGAGCGCCTTGGGCGCCAGGCTCTCCATGGCGCCGGACTTGCCGGTGCCGCCCAGGATCATCTGACGGGTCTTCTCCAGATCAAGGCCGCTCAGCTCGGCAAACGCCAGCGCATCGGCCATGCCGACCATGCAGGCGCCCAGCGACACCTGGTTGGCGAGCTTGGCAGCCTGGCCCTTGCCAGCGCCGTCGAAGCAGCAGATGTTGGCCGCGAAGGTGGCAAGGATGTCGCGGACTGGGGCGATATCGTTCTCGGTGGCGCCCACGATAGCCGTGAGCGTGCCGGCGATAGCACCAGACTCGCCGCCGGTGACGGGGCAGTCAAACGCCATGTGGCCGGAAACCTGGGCGGCCTCGGCAATGTCGCGCGCCAGCTCGGGGGAGCTCGTGGTGAGGTCGATCAGCACCGCGCCCGGCTTGGTGCACGCGAGCAGGCCGTCGCCCGCCAGGTAGAGCTCCTCGACCTCGGAGGGATAGCCCACCATGGTAAAGACGACATCGGCGTTCGCCGCGGCATCTGCCGGCGTATCGGCCCAGACGGCACCGCGCTCGATAAGCGCCGCCGCCTTGGACTTAGTGCGGTTGTTGACCGTGACGGGATAGCCGGCGTCCAGAATGTGGCCGGCGATGGGGGCACCCATGATTCCGGTGCCGATAAATGCGACAGAGAGCTTGTTTGCCATGAAGCCTTTCCTTTTGGGTTGGGTGTTATTACCAGGTTGAATACTCGGTGCCAGCGTTTGGGCTGTGAGTTGGGATCGATTACGGCCGCGTTACTTGCCTACTGACCGCGCACGCGGCGGGCGATGCGGTCGGATAGCGACGCCTTGTCGGCGCGGTTCTTACCCCAAAACGCGCAGGCCACCATGCCGGGGCCCACGTGCGAGCCAATGGTGGGACCCACGGAGCTGCGAATGATCGTGACGTCGGCGCAACCCTCCTCCTTGCGGATGGCGGCTTCGAGCCAGTCGCCGTCCTTTTCGGCGTCGGCCGTCATAATGGCGATGGGCATGGTGCGATCGGGCACATAGTTCTCGCGGAACGACTTGAGAATGGACTTGAGCGCCTTCTTGCGGCCGCGGTTGACGCCGATCAGCGACAGCGAGCCGGCAAGGTCGTAGGAAAGCTCGGGCTTGACGTCGAGTTTTGCCGTGAGCTGCGCCGCCGCGGGCGGAATGCGGCCGCCAGCAGCCAGTGCGTCGAAGCTCTCGAGCGTAAAGTAACCGTGGACATAGGTCTTAGCCTCGTTTACCCAGTCGACCAGCTGCTTGGCGGTCAGTCCCGCCGAACGCTGGCGCACGGCCTCGAGCGCCAAGAGCGCGCCGGTCGCGCAGGGCAGAGCGTTGTCGACCACGTAGATCTCAAAGTTGGGATACTCGGCGCGCACGGCATCTGCCGCCTGGCACGCGGAGTTGTAGCTCGACGACAGCGCCGAGGTAAAGCACAGGTAGACCGTGGGCGTGCCCTCTTTGGCGCACTCGGTAAAGAACTCGATATAGCGACCGAGCGACACAGCCGAGGTGGACACGCGGGCACCGGCGCGCATGCGGTCGTAGAACTCCTTAGGGCTCATGCTCGACCAGATGTCGTCCGTACGCTCCTCGCCATCGATAATGAAGGGGAAACCCAGGATATCGACATCGAGGTTCGCGGCGACCTCGGGGCTAAAGTCGCAGCAGGTATCGACGACGATGCGGCAACGGTCCGAATGACCGGCGGATGCGGCCTTGTCCATCAAAGCGACTCCTTACGTAAAAAGGCGGCCACCCGCATGGGATGGCCGCCAACCGTTAACTCATGCAAGTTAACGTATTTTACTCGTCAAGTGTTTCGATGCGGGGCTTGATGATGCCATATCCACCATTCTTACGGTGATACACCACATTGATGAGACCGGTCGTCGCGTTCTCGAACACGTAGAAGTCGTGGCCCAGCAAATCGGTCTGCACCAGCGCCTGCTCCTCAGTCATCGGGGTGACGTCGATAACCTTCTCGCGGACGAGCAGGTCGTCCTCCTCCTCGGGCAGCAGCAGGTCGGCCAGATCCTCGACGCGCTCGACCGGCGCGACATCCGCGGCGCTGGCACCGCCCTGGCGGTTGTCCACGACCTTGGTCTTGAACTTACGCAGCTGGCGGGTGACCTTATCGGCAGAGAGGTCGATGGCGGCGTACATATCTGCACCGTGCTCGGCAACGCGAATTACCGAACCGCGGGCACGAACCGTAACCTCGACGATTGCCGGGTTGGGGTTCGAGGGGTTCTTCTCATAACGAAGTACAACGTCGACCGTCATGGGCTCGATATCGAAAACCTTGAGCGCCTCGCCGATCTTCTCATCCACATGCGCACGCAGAGCATCGGTTACCGTCGTCTTGCGTCCAGAAACCTTGATATCCATACGTGGCTCCAATCTGCCTCGGGGACTTACTGTACTGGCTATGTACCCATTGCCGTGCATTTAATCACGCGGATTCCTAAAGACCCGAATAACGACTGCTTGATACCGCATACCGAAGTCTCGCACTTTTCTGTGGCAAAGTGCGCTATGGAAGAGCGACGGCGACTTTGGTTTTGCACCTAAAAAATGTCTTTGACCTGCTGGTTTTATGGAAACGAAAAAGCCGGGCTCCCCTGTTGGGAGAGCCCGGCGATGCGTGTTGAAACCGTGAAGAGGCGTCCCTCCTAGCGCATAGGAGACGCCACCCCTAGCAATAACTAGCTATTGAGCTTGTTAATGTCGTCGTCGGTGATAGTGCCCTCCTGGCTGGACGATTTATCCTCGGAGGATGCGGTCTCATTGTTGGAATCGGAGGACTCGCTGCCGGAGGATGCGGTCTCACTGGACTCAGAGTCGCCCGGCTGCACGTTAGCGCCCGAAACCGTCTTAGTGGTGAGGTCGTAGGGCATCCTGCCATACCAGACAGAGTGGACCGCCTCGAGCGTGCCGTCGGCTGTAATACCGTCGAGGGCATCGCTCACGGCACGGCACAGTTCGTCATTGGACGAGAGGCCCGCAACACCAAGCGTCGAGGGCGCCTCGAGCGAACCGGCATAGGAGACCTCGCTCATCAGGCGTGCAAGGTAGCCGCCGGCCGTGGAGTCGCAGATTACATAGTCGACCTCGCCGGACTCGAGTGCCTCAAAGCACTCGTTGATGTTGGAGTAGGTCTTTTGGTTGGCGGTAATGCTCTGCTTAGCAAGCGCCTCCTGCGAGGCCGAGGACATCTGGACACCAAGGGTAGACGTGTTAAGGGTATCGGTGGAAACGCTTAGCGACCCACCATCGCTGGTTTTACCGAACACAGAAGCGGCATCGTACAGGCAGGTGCCGAGCGAGCTAACGTCCCCGTCTGTGGAGTTGATCTCGCCGATAAAGATATCAGCCTTTTTGTCGCCGAGCGCGGAACCTGCCGAGGACGCATCGACAAAGGCGACCTTAAGGCCCATGCGGCTTGCGAGGGCGCGGGCGGCGTCAACCGCATATCCCGTGAGCTCGCCGTCGGCGCCTTGCATGGCCTGCGGCGCATCGGAAGTATCGAGGGCGACCGTCAGGGTTCCGGGAGTGACCAGGGCATCGTCCGACACCGCCGGCGTGACGGTCTCGTACTCGATCTGGTCGATCGTGGGAGTCGTGAACGTAGACAGCGGGTTGAACGCGCATCCGCTCAGGCCCAAAACGGCAATGACCGCTGCGGTCCCAGCACCTAACCGAGCCGCGTGCATCAAGCTGCCCCTCACCATGTCCACTACCCTGCCTTCTGTGTCGTATACAATCCGTGCGTTGCGCGGAATATCAGATTGTTCCCACCAGCTGACCTGGTATTTGACCCCACACTTGCGCACCGGGGTGTTTGCTCGGGAGGCCGCAGCCACCTTCACGACTGACCCGCTCGCCCGCGAGGCGGTATTGCCCCAAAGAAAGTAGAACGGACGGTGCGGCTTACATCTAGGACGCGCCATGATCGCGCCGCGCGCACGCGGTCGCTTACGTGGATCCCTTTGACCGCGTCTGTCTTGGACTAGGACGGGCATTTCGTCCGTCCGCAACCACAGCCTGGTAGGAACGTAGCGCATTATAGCTAAGTTCAAGCTAAAGTTTAAGGTTAGGGGCGTCATTCGCATCGCGAGTACAGATTTCGCAGGTCGGAGTGGGCTATTCGTGCCCCTGTGAAGCCCGGAGCTCCCCTATGGGGAGCTCCGGGGCACCCTTCTTGGGGTGCCCTGGCCAAAAAATGGCAAATATGAGTACTGTCACCAATTTAGTAACAGGCAATTTTGACCTCTCGGACAGATTTTGCGCTCAGTGTCGCCAATCTGATGCTTAGTTATTCTACATTTGTTTATTATCTTCTTACTTTATGCCGCCTCCGAGTCCTAAATTCTTTGATTTTGCTGTTACTGATTTAGTGACAGTACTCATATTTGCCATATTTTGGCCAGGGCATATGATTAACCCCCTCTTTTCGACGTGAATTAGACCGGCTTAAGCCCAAAACACGCCCGCAGCGTGTTAAGCAACGCCTCTTGCTTCTTCCTGCGGGCATCGACACGATTCCGGTACCGCTTTCGCATACGCTGGTGCATGCGCCATGCGAGCGCTTCCATCGCTTCCATGTCACAGAGCATTTCGCTATTGACCGTCGCGACCTCGATTCCCATAGTAATCAAGCCCGTGTTGCGCTTTTCATCATGGATACGTCCCCTCCGAGAGGAATGGCCCAGCTCACCGTTGTATTCCAGGTCAAACCGGGCCGCTTCTTGATACGCATCGCAAACTGCATGAGGCATCCCCGAGATTGCCTGCGCACGGTCATCGAACTCGATCTTGTAGTCGGTCTTAAAAGGTCCGCAGGCAAACCCGCCATAGGAAAACGGAAGCGAAAACAGAGCGAGCATGATGCACTCCATGGGCGAGAGCAGGTTTTCTGACAAGTAGGGACACAGACGCTGCAATTGTTTGGCCGTGCTTCCCTTGCATGTCGTAAGGTAATCTGCCAGGCGATCGGGCGTCAGCACCGGTTCGACTTCAAAGTAGCCCACGTCTGCTGGCTGGTCCTTGTCCTTTGCAAGTTTATTCGTAACAGGCGAGGTGTAGGGAGGCAGATACTTCCCGCGGTCGCTCAGTGAAATCTTAGAGCACAGCTCCTGGGCCAGGGCAAACGCCTGGATGCAGCCGACCTCGCGCGCAACGGCAACACAAAGGGCCTCGGGAGATAGGCTGTACACCCCCGGTTCCACCTCTAGAATCGAGCCGGCGGGCAACCCGGAACACACGGACCAGCCTACGCCAGGCATGCGGCGGCGCTGCGCCGCAGATCCCACCAGCAAGCACAGATCCTCTTGCACCTCGCCGCCTTTAGCTCCAATTCGCACCAAGTCGGGAAGATAGATATCCTCGCTCGAAGGCGATGACGTACACAGCACGCGGCGCTCCTCATCGGGCTCAAGGTCCTTCCAGCCGATGTAGCCCATCTGCCGGCGCTCGGCTCGAATCATACGCAACGCCGAGGCACCCGTCAGGATCACGGAAGCCGCTAGCTGCTCTTTTGTCGGTTTGTTGCACTGCCTGATTGTTACCGCCACATGAATCACCCCTACCAAACGCGTGCGAGAGCGAGGCCATCAACGGCCGCGGCACCGGCGCGCTTGAGTTCCGCCGAAGCTGCCGCCATCGTCGCACCCGTGGTGATAACGTCGTCGATAAGCAGCAGGCGGCGGCCCCGCACGTCCTCAACGGTCTCGTACATGCCTCGGGCGCGTTCACGGCGTTCTTCACGGCCGAGTTCACGCTGGTCGCCATGGCCGTACTTAACGAGGGCATCGAGCAACGGAACACCCGACAGCTCGCAAAATGGGCGCGCGATGGCTTCCATATGATCGAAGCCGCGTCGCCGAAACGCCGCCGCCGTCGCGGGCACAAACACCACTGCATCGGCGCCGGACAACACGCCGCCGTAGCGTTCGGGCGCCGCGACCTGGGCATGTAAGGCGGTGTCGTATAGCAGCTCTGCCAGATACGGCGCCAGGCGTCGCTCGCCCGCGTCTTTGTACGCTTTAATGATCCGTGGCAGCGGATGCGTGTAAACGGCACATGCCAGGCATCGGTCGAGTGCTTCGGCCATCGCCGAGGACGAGCCCTCGACCGAGCACTCGGTGCACAGCAAGTCTCCAAACGGGGCACCGCATCGAGTGCAGCTATAACGTGGGTCGATAAGCGCAAGCGCCGCCAGGCAGTCTTGGCAAATAAGCGCGCCGGAGCGCTCGCAGCCGGCGCATCGCGTAGGCGACAACGCCTCAAGCGCCTCGTGCGCCGCCAGCTCGGCAAACGGTAGCAATTCGTCCGCAAACGGCAGGATGCCGACACCTTGCAGGCATCCCAACACATTCAAATGTCTCTTCACGACACAACCCTCCCTACGCTCGGTCGCAGGGAGGGTTGTTGATTCAGCGCTATGGTACCCCGACGCGTTTGGGGTCAGGCAGGTTAAATCCGCTCGCGGGCGTTATTCGCCGGTAGGCGGTTGTGGTGCAGACGAAGACGGGGTCGAGCCCTCGCCACCATCTTGACGCGGCTTGCGGGAACGACGACGGCGACGGCGCTTCTGGCCCTGGTCGGCCGAACCCTCGCCACCACGATCTTCGCGCGACTCGCGTTCGTCGCGAGCGGCGCCGCGCGCGGCCTTGGCAGCCGCCCCTCCGCCATCTCCAGGGCGACGACGTGTGACCTTGACCTCGCCATCCGAGACCTGATCGGCCACGGAGGGCACCGAGGGCTTTTGCTGCGTGCCCGAGGAATGGCGGCGACGCGGACGCGGGGCGCGCTCGTCATCGTTGCGCTGCTTGCCACCCTTGTCGGCAGGCGTATCGGAACCCGAACCACCCTTGGGGGCGGCACCGGCTTCGCGAGCAGCTGCGGCGCGGAAGGCGTCCTCGCGCTCCCCACTCGACAGATGACGGCGGCGACGACGCGTGGGGTTCATGCCACCGCCGCGATTCTGCTGCTGGGGCTGCTGAACCTCGCGCTCGCGAGAGGCGTTCTTGCCCGCGGCTGCAGCCTCGGTAGAATCGCCCGAGCCCGCGCGCTTGCGACGACGACGGCCACCGGCGGCCTCCTCGGCCTCGGGTGCCTCGGCCTTGCCGCGGCCCTTTCCACGGCCACGGCCCTCGACCTGGCTCTGAGCAGCGCGGGTATCGGAATCGGCATCGCGACGACGGCGCTTGGGCATCGACGTGCCGGCAAGACGGTCGGCGCTCGACAGACCATCGCCCACGTCGACGCCGTTCTCGCGATCGAGCTCCATGAGCGCCAGGCACATCTCGGGCGACTCGATGCGCTCGAGCACGTCGCGCGTCACGCAGTCGGGGCGGCAGTTGCAGCCCTGCTCGGCGGCCTTCTTTTTGCAGCCCTCCGAGCACGTCATATCGGCCAGGTTGACCTTAAAGACTTTGCCGTTCTCCAGGCGCAGCACCAGCTGCTCACGCGGCGTGTCATATTCCTGAATACGCGCCTTGCCAAGCGGCGTATCGATGAGCGTCTTCTTTTTGGGCGCACGGCTCTTAAAGTCCTTGTACGCCTCGAACTCATAGCGCAAGCAGCACATCAGGCGGCCGCACACGCCGCTGATTTTGGACGAGTTGAGCGGCAGGTCCTGCTCTTTTGCCATGCGGATCGAGACGGGCTCAAACTGTCCGCCAAAGCGCGTGCAGCAGAGCTCCTGTCCGCATTGGGCGTAGCCGCCCACCAGGCGGGTCTCGTCACGCACGCCGATCTGGCGCATGTCGACGCGAATGTGCAGCGTCGAGGACAGGTCCTTGACGAGCTGACGGAAATCGACGCGTTCCTCGGCAGCAAAGTAGAACACGGCCTTCTCGCCGCCAAACAGGTACTCGACGCCAACCGGCTTCATCTCGAGGTCGAGCTCCTTGACCAGGCGGCGGAAGTCGACCATGGCCTCGTCACCCTGGATAGCCAGGTCGTCGGCAAGCTGCAGGTCGATGTCGCTCGCCACGCGCAGCACGGGCTTGAGCGGCTGACCGATCTCGTCTTGCGGCACCTCGAAGGGATCGGCCGTGACCAGGCCGATCTCGGTTCCGCGCTCGGTGGAGCAAATGGCATAATCGGCCTCGAGGATATCCAGGTCCTGCGGGTCAAACCACAGGTCGCGCGAGGCGTAGGTAAACTTAACGGGTACGACTAACGGCATTTCAGTGCCTTCCTGATATCGAACAGCATGACCTCGATGGCCAGCTGGGGAGTAACGTTTCTGGCGATGTTGCGCTCGGCGGTCGCGACCGCCTCGAGCGCCTGGGTGGCACCCGCAACATTGGTCGCGGCGGCAAGCCGACCGATCGTGTCGCGCACATCCTCGTTCACCACGTCGGCTGCCTCGTCCTGAAGTGTCAGCAGCACGTCGCGCATGAGCGTCCGCGCGCTCGCCAGCGCTTCCATGATACCCGAACGCTCGCGCGCGTTGAGTTCGCGCTTGTTGCGGTCCTCAAGCTGCTTCAATGCTCCACGCGACAGGTAGTCGGCGTTTTGCTCGAGTACCTTTTCCTGCGTGGACTTGACCTCGGCAAGCGGCGCCTTGACGGCGACGATGAGCGACTTGGCGCGACTGAGCACATCGGCCTCGTCGGCGGCAATGAGTGAGTCGATGGCACGGACCATCTGACGGCGGGCGTCCTGGCGCTCGGCGCTCTTAAGAAACTCGATGCCGCGTGTGGGGCTTCCCGCCACGGCGACCGCCATGCGGCAACGCGCAGGGTCCTGACCGGTGGCGCGGCTCACGGCCTGCGCGGCGACGGCGGGCGATACCAGCCGAAACGGCACACACTGGCAACGACTCACGATAGTGGGCAGCATCACGTCGGCCGAGGTGCCCAGCAAGATAAACATAACGCCCTCGGGCGGCTCCTCGAGCGTTTTGAGCAGTGCGTTGGCGGTGTTGGCACGCAGTTGCTCGGCACGGTCGATGATGTAGACCTTGGCCTTGGCACGGATGGGCGCCAGTGGCACGTCATCGAGCAGCTCGCGGGTCTGGGCAATGAGGTAACCCGTGGCGCTCTCGGGCGTGTAATAGTGCACGTCGGGGTGCGTATGGCGGGCGACGCGCACGCAGCTATCGCATGAGCCGCAGCCATCCTGCTCGCACAGGAAGGCTTGGGCGAGCGCCCACGCGGCGTCGAGCTTGCCCGCGCCGGGCGCTCCCAAGAACAGATAGGCGTGCGATGCGCGACCGCTGGCGACGGCGTTGGTCAAAAAGTCGCGCACGCGCTCTTGGGTATCGAGCTTGGCGAGCAAGCTTGTCTGCGCGGGGGCCATGCTACTCGGCCTCCTGGGCAAGCGCGGCGGCAACGGCTTCCTGCGGAATGTCGAGACCATACGCGCGAACCTGCTCGACCGTCTTCTCGAAGACTTCCTCGATGGTCGCGGTGGCGTCGATGAGCTTTACGCGGTTTGGCTCCTCGGCGGCAATTGCGCAAAAGCCCTGGTAGACACGCTCTTGGAATGCCATGCCCTTTGCCTCCATGCGATCTGCCGCACCACGGGCCGCCATGCGCAGCGCCGCCTGCTCGGGCGTGATGTGGTAGACGAGTGTGAGCGCCGGGTGCGTACCCGCGACGGCCAGGTTGTTGGCATCTCGCACCATCTGGCGATCAAGGCCGTCGGCAAATGCCTGATAGCAGGTTGTGGAATCGTAGAAGCGGTCGCACAGGACCACCCTGCCGGCAGCAAGGGCGGGCGCGATGACCTCGTGCACCAACTGAGCGCGTGCCGCCTCGTAGAGCAACAACTCGCAGGTGTCGCCCATCGCTGTATTGGCGGGGTCGAGCAGCAGAGCACGGATCTTTTCGCTGATGGCGGTACCGCCCGGCTCGCGCAGGCTCACAACCTGGTGGCCAGCGAGTTCGAGCGCGCGGGCAAGCAGGCGCGCCTGCGTGGACTTGCCGGCGCCATCGGCGCCCTCGAGCGTGATAAAGCTATGTTGAGCGGGCTCAAAAGCCATGGGCGCAGCCCCTTCCTACAAGGCGCGTAAATGCGAGTTATAGCAACCAAGCCATGATACCCCAGTGCTCGGCGCGTCCCAAACCCCACCTAGCCAATGGCTACTCAGGCAGCAGTTAGGGACGTTCCTAAACTGCCGGCCGAAAAGGAATGTCCCCAACTGCCGGCTTTTTGGGGTGCTGGGTATAATCGTCGTATTGCATTGAAATGTGGCGAAAGGAGTGGCAATGTCTCGGTATTGCGCCTCGTGCGGCAAACTTCTTGCAGATGATGCCAAGTTCTGCACCTCGTGCGGTGCACCCGTTGAGCAAACAACCGCGAGCGATAGCCAGCCCGCTTTTGAGCAGACCGGTTCCCTCGATACGCCGCAAGCCAAGGCGGACGACCCCCTCGCCTATCGCCCCGACCCCGCCGCAGGCCCCGCGACCGTCGAGACCACGCAGCGCATACCCGTCGCGAGCGGCTCGCCCCAACAGCAGCAGGCTCCCGCATACGCGCCCGCTTCGCCACAGACCCCCGCTCCCAAAAAGAGCGGCACCGGGCCGCTTATCGCCGTTATCGTTGTGCTGGTGACGATCATCATCGCCCTGGTCATCTTCTTTGCGATCAGACCGTTCGACAACGCCGCCACGCAGACGACTGCCGAGGTAGCTAAGCTGCACCATGACGTCGACGACGATGACCTAAAGCCTCTCGGCGATCCCAACAGCCTGTACGACGATGATGACGATGACGACGAGGATGGCAGCGAAGCAACGCTCTCCGAGCAGAACCTCTACCGCCGACTGAGCGAATACTACGACCTGCTCGAAGACCTCGACAACTACGTCCGTGGCTGCGCACAGAACTTCAACGGCAGCTATCTGGAAGAAGATCGCACCACCCGTCAAAATCTCGCCGACGTCGCCGAGCGCACGGAAGACACCATCGAGCAGTACTACGATATCGTCGAGGACCTGGACGTCCCGACGAGCTCCAAGAACTACAGCTCTTGGAAGGACATCGTTGCCCTGTACGACGACCTAGATCACCGCATTGACGCGATCTGCGATGCCTGGGAGATCAGCCTGAAATACGCCAATCCTGCGGACCACAAGAATGAGATCGTGGCGCCGCTGTCGCGCGACAACGTGGCGGGCACCAATGACAATAAGTACCGCCTAGACTTTGAGGAGCGCTATCCCGGCGCCAAACCCGTCGAAGTGAACTAGTCGCATGCGACGTTCTCAAACGACTAGTCATTAAAGAACGTCCCCAATGACTGCCTAGAAAATGAGCGAGGATCGCGGGGTCCTCGCTCATTTTTGTTTTGGTCAATGTTTCGGCTGCGCTGTTACTTGTCGGTGGCCGCTTTCTTGGCAGTCGACTTCTTCGCGGTCGTCTTCTTGGCGGCAGTGGCTTTCTTAGCCGTCGTCTTCTTGGCCGTGCTCGCCTTAGTCGTGGTCTTGCGGCCGCGGGCGGGCTTCTTCTCCTTGGTCGGGCAGTCCATGTTCACGCAGATGCGCCACGGACCGCGCGCCGTGTTGACCACCACGATGGGGGCGCCGCACTCGGGGCAGGTCTCACCCGTCGCCTCGAGCTTACCGCGCGCCGGCAGAGGATAGCTCACGCCGCAGTCATCGTAGTTGGTGCAGCGGATAAAGCGCTTGCCGCTCTTCTCGCTCTTGTGCGCAATCAGGTCGCCATGGCGTCCGGCCTCGGCGCACACCTTGCACTCGCCCACCTTAAGGTCAGGCTCGTAGTTGGTGGGGCACGTGGGGTTCACGCAGATCTCGAAAGCCTTCTGGCGGAACGGCTGACACTTAATGCGCGGCGCACCGCATTCGGGGCACACGGCGGCCTCGCCCTCGAGCGGGCTCACCTTGACGCCGCTCGGCACCGGATAGGTCACATCGCAGTCGGGCCAGCCCATGCAGCCGATAAAGCTGCCGCGGGTCTTGGCGCTCGTCTTCATAACCAGGTCCTTGCCGCACTTGGGGCAAGCGCCCACGCGTGCATCGGCCGTGACGGCGTCGCTGATGGCGTCGCCTAGCTCCTGCGTGTGCTTGAGCAGCTCGTCGAGCACGCCGGCCAGCAGCGCGCGCGAGTGCGTCACGACATGCTCTTCGGTGTCCTCGCCGCGCTCGACGCGGGTCATATCGCCGTCGAGCTCGCTGGTCATATCGGGGCTCGTGATGCGCGGGGCAAATTGCGTCAGCGCGTCGATGATGGCGATGCCCAGCTGGCTCGGCTCAACGGGGTCGTTTTTGAGATAGCGCACGGCATACAGGCGCTCGATGATGCTCGCACGCGTGGACTTGGTGCCCAGGCCGCGCTTTTCCATCTCCTGCACGAGCTTGCCCTGGCTGTAGCGCGCGGGCGGCTCGGTCTGCTTGGCCTCGAGCTTAATGTCGAACACGTCGACCGTGTCGCCCTGCTCCAGCGGTGGCATCTGCTCATCGCGCTTAAGGCCGTACGGATAGGCCTCGCGGAAACCCGGGGTCACGAGCACGTCGCCCGAGGCTACAAACGGCTCGCCGTTGACGTCGAGCTCGAGCTTGGTGTTCTCGATGGTCGCAGGACCCATAAGCGTCGCCAGGAAGCGACGAGCGATGAGGTCATAGAGCTTGCGCTGGCCGCCATCGAGCGTGGACGGATCGCCCTCGCCCGTGGGATAGATAGGCGGGTGGTCGGTGGTCTCGACCTTGCCGCGCGTGGGCTTCATGGGACCGGCGAGCACCTTTTTGCACACGGGCGCCAGCGCCGGGTTGATCTTTGCCAGATCGCTCACCACGGCGCCCAGATCGAGCGTCGCAGGGTACACGGTATTGTCGACACGTGGGTAGCTGATGAGACCGGCCATGTAGAGGGACTCGGCGATTCGCATCGTACGCGCAGGCGAGATGCCCTCGGCCGCGGCGGCAGCCTGCAGCGAGGTCGTCGCAAACGGCGTGGGCGGTTGCTGCTTACGCGAGCGCTTGGTCACCGCGGCAACGGTCGCCGTCTTGACGCCGTCGACGTGGCCGTACGCCGTCTCGGCAGCATCTTTGTCGGTAAAACGTGTCGTCTTGTGCGCAATCTTAAAGCGGTCATCCTCGGCAGCACCCTGAGCGGCACCCATGCCGCGAATCTGCCAATAGTCCTCGGGCACAAACGCCATGCGTTCGCGTTCGCGCTCGACCACCAGGGCGAGCGTCGGAGTCTGCACGCGGCCGGCGGAGCGCACGTTGCCAAAGCCGCCAAACTTGGCGAGCGTCAGGTAGCGCGTGAGCACCGCGCCCCAAATGAGGTCGATGTGCTGGCGGCTCTCGCCGGCGTCGGCCAGATTCTGGTCGAGCGAGACAAGATTATCGAAGGCCTGCGTAATCTCGGCCTTGGTAAACGAAGAATACTGGGCGCGGGCGACCGGCAAGTCGGGCGCAACCTCGCGCACCTTGTTGAGGGCGTCCGAACCGATCAGTTCGCCCTCGCGGTCGAAGTCCGTGGCGATAATGACGCTGTCGGACTTCTTGGCAAGGTTCTTGAGCGAGCGGATGAGCTCCTTTTCGGCCGGCAGCTTAATGACGGGCGCCCAGGTGAGGTAAGGCAGGCTCTCGAGCTTCCAGCCCTTGATGGAGATACCATCGGCAAGGAACGGCTTGCGCTTGGTATCGTACGGCGGGCGAGCCAGGCCATCGGGCATATCGGCCGGCAGCATCTCGCCGTCCTCGGTAACCGAATACCAGCCCAGCTTTTTATCGAACAGCACGCTGTCGCAAAAATCGGGCGCAAGGATGTGACCGGCCAGGCCGATGGTCACGCACTCCTCGCCCTTCCACTCAAAACGGTAGATGGCGGTGTTGTACACCTTGTCCTTTTTGGGTTTGCCCGTGGACAGACGCTCGGCAATCTGACGCGCGGCGTCGTTTTTCTCTGCGATGATGAGCTTCAAAAGAGGCTCCTATCTCGTGTCTCTGCGGCTACGCCCGCCCGTATGGCGGCCGATTTACGCCCTTGCTTGCTCGATCTGCCCGATGAGCCAATCGCACCAGGCATCCATGCCCTCGCCCTTGCGCGCGCTCACGGCAAACCGCGGCGCCTGCGGATTGAGGTCATCGAGTGTCTTAGTATACCTATCCATGTCAAAATCGAAAGCCGGGGCCACGTCGACCTTATTGAGCAGCTGCGCGCCGGCGTGCTGGAAGATGCCCGGGTACTTGATGGGCTTGTCGTCGCCCTCGGGCACCGAGAGGATCATGATGGACAGGTTCTCGCCCAGGTCAAAGTCGACCGGGCAGACCAGGTTACCCACATTTTCGATAAAGATGACGTCGATGTTCTCCAGACCGACGGCCTGGTCGAAGGCGTCGACGGCCTCCATGATCATGTTGCCCTCGAGGTGGCACAGGCCGCCCGTGTTGATCTGGATGGCGGGCATGCCGGCTTCCTTCATGGTGATGGCGTCGACGTCCGAGGCGATATCGCCCTCGATAACGGCACAGCGCAGGCTGGCTTTGTCACGCAGGCGCTCGTTGGTGCCCAGAATCGTGGTGGTCTTACCCGAGCCAGGGCTCGACAGCACATTGATCACGTAGGTGTTCGTCTGCTCAAACCGCTGACGCAGCTGATCTGCCAGGCGCTCGTTGCGCGACAGAATCGGCGACGCGATATCAATCGTTTTCTCGGCCATACTTAGCGCTCCTTACTTTGGCCTTTTTATACCCCATCGCTAGATGGCGAGCGTGCTAATCGTCGGGGGTCTCGATCTCGATACTTGCGATGTCGAGTTCGCGGCCATGCAGCAGACGCACGTTGGCACCGCCACATTGGGGACAACGGCAATGGAAACGGTCGTGCTCAAAGACCTCACCGCAGTCCAGACACTCGCTTTGTGGATGGACTTCCTCCACGGCAAGCTCGCAGCCGCGCGTGAGCGGGTCCTCGTCGCGAAACGTCTCCCACGCAAAGTCAAGCGCCTCGCGCACGACCTCGGTCATATCCCCGATACGCAGCGTTACCAAAACGGCGCGCGAGGCCCCCGCCCCACGCGCCGCGCGAATCACTGTATCGAGTATGCCGTTGACAATGCCAACCTCGTGCATACCGATTTACTCCTCGTCGTCCTCGTCGTCCGAGAACAGGTCCAGACGGCTCACGAACAGGCCCTCCTTGCCCTCGCGCGCGGTAATGACCACGCGAGCGATGGCGAGCGAAATCTCGTAGAGCGAGAGCAGGGCGCCATACATGAGACCCAGCGTAACGGGCGAGCCGTCGGGCGTAATCACAGCCGAGCCCACAAGCAGGCCTACGTACACGTAGCGCCAGGCGCTGCGGAAGGCCGCATAGGACACGATGTGAAAGACGGACAGATAGAAGATGATGAGCGGCAGCTCAAACGCCACACCAAAGCCGATCATAAAGAGCAGCTCCATGTTGACGTAGTTCTCCAGGTCGGGCAGCGCCGTAGCGACGGCCGAGGTCTCGCCGATGAGCCACTCAAAGCCCGCCGGGATGATGATGAAATAGCAGAAGATGGCACCCAGGAAGAACAGCACCGTCGAGGCGAGCACCGTGGGCACGACCCACTTGCGCTCGTTGGGGCGCAGCGCCGGCAGGAAAAATGCCAGGATCTGCCAGATGATCATGGGCGTGCACATGACCACGGCCATCTTGATGGCCAGCGAGAAGCGCAGGCCAAAGCCGCCGAGTGTGGTGGTGATGTAGAACTTACCGTCCGGCACAAACGAGCGGATGGGGTCTTCCAGGATATCGAGCACCACGGGCGTGGCAAAGTACAGCACGATGGCGGCGGCAAACACCGACACGACCACGATGGTCAGGCGGCGACGGAGCTCTCCCAAGTGATCGAAGAGCGGCATACGAGCAGGTCCGATAGGCATTACTCATCGCCTCCCTTCGGGGCGTCGGCGGCAGCAGTCTCGGCAGCGTCCTCGGCCTCGAGCTCGCGAGCGAGCTGGTCGACGACGGCCTTGCGCTTGCGGGGACGACGGGCGTAGAGGTCAGCCGTCGTGGGCTCTGCCGGCTCGGGCTCGGGCCCTGCAGCAGGCTCGGGCTCGACGGCAGGCTCGGCGGCAGCGGCAGGCTCGGCCTCGGCACCCTCGGCCTCGGACTCCTCAGCAGCACCCTCGCCCTCGGCGGCAGCCTCGCTCGCGGCCTTCTCGGCAGCAAGGCGGGCACGACGCTCGGCAAAGGTCTCCTTCTTGGCGGGCGCTACCGTCTCGGCGGCATCCTCGTCCGCATCGGAATCGTCATCGACGGCAGCCTTCTTGGGCTTGACCGGAGCCGAAGCGGCCTCGCTTACCGGATCGATGATCTCGGACTGGACAACCGCCGTCATCTTTTCCTGCGTCTCGCGGAACTGACGGATGGCACGGCCGATCGTACGGCCCATCTGCGGGAGCTTATCCGGGCCAAACAGCAAAAAGCCGAAGACCACGATGATTGCCAGCTCACCTTCTCCAATACCAAACACACATACCTCCAAGGCTCGATGTGATTCGAGCCCGCACCGCGCCATTCGGCCGGAACTCGTCTATTCATTCGGTCAAGTATAGCGCCCGGACGCCAAAACGTCCGAGCGCATCACAAACATATGCCAAACGGCACGCCCTTTTGGGGCAGGGCTTATGCCGCCGTGATTGAGATCTCCTGGTCGACGCCCAGCAGCTGAACCACGCGCATCACCGGGGGCTGCACGTTGACGCAGCCAAAACGCTTGCCGTGATCGACTGCATGATGAGCAGCGCCCACGAGCACGCCAATGCCCGTCGAGTCGATATAGCTCACCTGGGCAAAGTCGAGCTCGACGGCCTCGGTGGGCTGCTCGAGCGCCAAGTCGATAGCGTTACGCAGGCTGTCGGCATTAGAGATATCGATCTCGCCGGTTACCTTAATGGTGTAGATCTCCGGCGTGGGGTTGGTGGAAATACCCAAATCCATGTATACGCTCCTTTACGTATCGAAAGTGCGGATAGTACGGGAAGCCGCGCGTTAGGCGCGCTCGGCACGCGCAAGCTCGGCAGCGACAAGCTTGACGGCCAGCACCAGCACATCGAGCGCGGCCTCCAGGTCCTCGACCGTGGGATAGCTCGGCGCGATGCGGATGTTGGTGTCGCGCGGGTCCTTGCCATAAGGCCAGGTGGCACCAGCCGGCGTGAGCTTGACGCCCAGGTCGGCGCAGAGCGCGGCGACCTTCTGGGCTGAACCCTCGGGACCATCGAAGCTTACAAAGTAGCCGCCGCGGGGGTGCGTCCAGGTGGCGCAGCCCGTCTCGCCCAGGCCCTCGGTGAGCTTGCGCTCAACGGCCTCAAAGCGCGGGCGCAGAAACTCGGCATGCTTTTTCATGTGCTCCTTGACCGCCTCGATGGTGGGAAGGAAACGCACGTGACGTAGCTGGTTGAGCTTGTCGGCGCTGATGAGGCCGGCCTTCAGGCGCTTGGAGAACTCGGCGATGACCGCGGGGCTCGCACCGATAAAGCCGATACCGGCGCCCGGGAAGGTGATCTTGGACGTCGAGGCAAATGCCACCACGCGGTCCTCGGTGCCCGCCGCGCGAGCGAGGTCAAAGATGTTTGCGAGCTCGTCGGTCTCGTCGTACAGGTCGTGCACGCAGTAGGCGTTGTCCCAGAAGATGCGGAAATCGGGTGCGGCCGTGGGCATCTCAACCAGGCGGCGCACAGTGTCCTCGCTAAAGGTGATGCCCGTGGGGTTGGAATACTTGGGCACGCACCAGATGCCCTTGATGGAATCGTCGGCGGCGACGAGGCGCTCGACCTCGTCCATGTCGGGGCCGTTGTCGGTCATCGCGACGGGGACGTTCTCGATACCCAGATCGGCGGTGATGCCAAAGTGGCGGTCGTAGCCGGGAACAGGGCACAGGAACTTGACCTTCTTGCCGTCGTGGGCAGCCTCGTAGGCATCCCAGGGCTCGCTGCCGCACGAGCCGCAGCGCCAGAACATACCGGCGATGTCGTGCTCGATCAGCAGGCTCGACGAACCCAGCACGAGCGTCTGCTCGGCGGGGCAGCCCAGGAACTCCCCCGCCAGCTTGCGTGCCGAGGGAATGCCCTCAAAGCAGCCGTAGTTGGAACAGTCGACGTTGCCGTCGTGCAGGTCGGCATCGGCATTGAGGATATCGAGCATGGGTCGAGAGATGTCCACCTGGGAGGGCGACGGCTTGCCGCGGGCCATGTCGAGCGCCAGGCCCTTGGCCTTGACCTCGGCGACCTCGGCTTTGAGCGCCTCGATGGCGGCATCGAGTTCGGTGGTTTCCATCTTCTGGTAGATCGTCTGCATGGGTGCGACCTTTCACGAAGCGGTACGTTGCAATTCTTCTAAGTATAGACCGCCACCGTCACAACGTTATGAAGCCGTGATAGATTAAGTCCATCGCAATAAATTACGAATCGCCGCGCATGCCGGCGTGAAGCGCCCAAGGAGGCACTATGGAGTACGGATCGTTCCAGGCCGAGGAATTCGGCGACCTGCAGCGCCTGGTCGACGGACTGTTTTACGACCGCCACACCATCGACCGCCTGGATCTCATCGTGCAGGCCGAGATCTTGGACCTCGCGCCCGATCTCATGGAAATCGTCAACCTGCTACCGCCCGGCTATTACGACCGCCAGTCACTTTGCGACCAGCTCAACTCCGCCTTGGCCGCCCACGGCTGGGGCGCCATCTACGGCACCGTGGAATAAGCCTAGTCATTTAAGAACGTCCCCAATGACTAAAACGCCGCTTGTGATGGTGTTCACAGGCGGCGTTTTCAAACTTGTATGTGCTCTTACTCGTCCTTGGGCGCGGGGTGTTTGCAGACCACGCTCATGTAGATCATGCCAAGCACGGCCGCGGTGACCGAACCGGCAAGGATGGCGGCCTTGGCAGCCAGAACCTCAAACTGGGCCGTCGGGAAAGCAAGACCGCTGATGAGAATCGACATCGTAAAGCCGATGCCGCCCAGAATGCCCACACCGGCAATCATGTGCCAGTTGACATTGCGCGGCAGCTCGGAAATCTTGAGCTTAACCAGGGCAAACGTCATGCCAAAGATTCCGATCGGCTTGCCCAGCAGCATGCCAAAGTACACGCCGAGCGTCACCGGGTCGGTGAGCAGCGTGCTCATGTCCACGCCCACTAGGCGAACCTGCGCGTTCACGAACGCAAAGATCGGCAGAATCACAAAGTTGACCGGCGTGGAGATCAGACGCTCCATGCGGATGAGCGGCGGGGTCACGCGGTGCATGACGCGCTCGACCTTGGTGGTCGAGACGGTAAAGTCATGCTGACCCAGGATGTGCGCCTCGTCATCGTAGCGGTCATCGAGCAGCGGCAGGCACTCCCCCAACCAATCGGTGAGGCTATCGAGCTTGACGCCGCACTTGGCCGGGATGGTGAAGGCCAGGATGACGCCGGCAAGCGTAGCGTGCACGCCGCTCTTGAACATGCAGAACCACAGCAGCAGGCCCAGCACCGAGTACGGGGCAAGGCGGTAATGCTGCGTCCTGTTGAGCCACACGAGCGCGCAGGTCACAAGCGCGGCGGCGCCCAACCAAAACGGATTGGGGCTCTGACCGTAGAAGATGGCGATGGCGGCGATGGAGATGAGGTCGTCGGCGATGGCGAGCGTCGAGAAGAACACACGCACGCCGTTGGGCACGCGATTGCCCAAAAGCGACAGCACGCCCAGCGCAAAGGCAATATCGGTTGCCATGGGAATGGCCCAGCCGTTGTGCGCGCCGGCATGGTTAAAGATCAGATAGATGCAGGCGGGAACGACGACGCCGCCCACGGCCGCCAGCATGGGAAGCATAGCCTGGCGCGGGTTTTTGAGCTCGCCGACCGTCATTTCATACTTGAGCTCAATGCCCACCAGCAAAAAGAAAATCGCCATGAGGAAGTCGTTGACGAAAAGCTCAACGGTGAGACCGGCCGTAAGGTTGCCCAGACCCACATACAGCGGGGTCTCCAAAAAGTGATGGATGGCCTCGTAGGCATCGGTATTGGCGCAAATGACGGCGGCGATGGCGGCGAAGACCATGACGGCGGCGGAAATCGTGCCGTTCTCGGCGATGCGCTCCCAGATGTCGTGGCGCTCAAAACGCTTGCGCTCACGAACGTTGAACAGCTGCTCAGTTGCTGCCATGGGCGGCTCCTTTCACGGGAAAGCTCCCGTCTTAAAAAAGCACGGCCCGCCCAAGTGGCGGCGCCGCGCTCTAACGTATTACGCTTGCATCTAGCCTACCCTGCACGACAAGCACGCAGGCGTGACCGAAAAGCGGAACCACAGGTTGAACATTATTTGCTCAACGGCACGGGCACGCCTGTCCAAGAGACAACGCGGCACCGCGCACAAAAAACGACCGGAGCGCGGGGCGTCCGCGATCCGGTCGTGGCGTTTGGTCAACTAAACCTAGCAGGCGGCCATGATGGGGGCAGCGACCTGCTTCTTACGGGAGAGGACGCCCGGCATCCAGACGCCGTCGTGCTCGTCGGCAATGCCCAGACCCTTCTGAGCAGCCTCGGTCTCGCCCTCGAGCAGGACCTGCGAGCCCTCCTCCATGATGTCGGTAATGCACAGGACAATGCCGTCGGCACCCTTCTCGGCGGCGTAGGCGCGCATGGCCTCGCGGATCTCGTCAATCATGCCAAGCGCACGGCTCTTGTCGACGGTCTCGTACTGGCCGATGAGCAGCTTCTTGCCGGCGGGCTCGAACATCTTGATGTCGTTGCCGACCATCTCGGCTGCAGTGAAGGAGCCGGACGGACGGGTGAGGAAGACCTCCATGCCAAACTTGACCGGATCGACGCCCACCTGCTCGCCGAGCTTGGCGGCGACGGCGCGGTCGACATCGGTGGTGGTGGGGCTCTTGAGCATGAGCGTGTCGGTCATCATGGCCGAGAGCAGCAGCTTGGCCTGGACGTCGGAAAGCTCAACGCCGAGCACGCCGGCAAGCTTGGTGACGATGGTGCAGCTGGAGCCCCAGGGCAGGCAGATGTAGTGCAGCGGACCGGCGGTCTCGAAGTCGCCGATGCGGTGATGGTCGATGACGCCAAAGACCGTGGCGTCCTTAAGGCCGGCGACGGACTGGGCGGACTCGTTGTGGTCGGTGAGGACGACGAGCTGACCGGCCTCGACGGAATCAATCACGCGGGGCTCGGCAATGCCAGCGTCGGCGAGCAGCTTGGCGGACTCGGCCGGAAGCTGACCAAGGGCGCAGGCCTCGTAGGTGTTGCCGGCATACTCAACCTGGTTGAGCAACTGGGACAGGACGAGTGCGCTCATGATGGCGTCGTTATCGGGGTTCTGGTGACCAAAGACAAGAACGTTTGCCATGGATATCCTCCACTTGATATGTGTACTTGGACGTAGCTATGGTAGCACGCCGATGCCGAGCCTTCGCAGACGGAAGGGCCACGGCATATTTTGGGGCGCAGCCTTGGCCTCCTTGCACCAGCTATTTGCCGGCGGCGCGCAGGGCTACGTAGGCGGCACCGATGATGCCGGCGTCGTTTCCGAGCGAAGCGACCTTAATGGGCGTCTCGCGCGAGGCGGAAAGCGCGTACTGCTTAAAGTGCTCGCGAACCTTGTCGAGGTAGACATCGGCCGAGGCAGAGGCGCCGCCGCCGATGAGGAACATCTCGGGATCAACCACGTTGGCAATAAGCGCCAGTGCGCGACCGAGATAGTCGGCCATGGTATCGGCCGCGGCCAGCGCAAGCTTGTCGCCCTCGCGGCAGGCCTGGAACACGTCCTTGGAATCGGAGGGGCCGGTGAGCTCGATGGGGTCGACGCCCGCCTTCTTGCACTCGGCAAGGTAGTTGCTCACCACGCCGGTGGCGCTGGAATACTGCTCCAGGTGGCCATGGCCGCCGCAGCCGCAGGTGCGCTCCTCAGCCGGGTTCAGGCACATGTGGCCGATCTCGCCGCCAGCACCCACAACGCCCGATACCACATCGCCGTTAACGATAACGCCGCCGCCCACGCCGGTACCGATGGTGACCATAACTACGTTCTGCACGCCCTTGGCAGAACCGAGCCAGGCCTCGCCCATGGCAGCGGCGTTGGCATCGTTCTCATACTTAACGACCGCATCGGGGCAGTGCTCCTGAATGGCGACCCTCAGCTCGGGCAGGTTAATGGCAATGTTGGCCTTGACCTTGGCATCGCCCGACGCCGGGATGGGACACGGAACGGCCAGGCCAATGCCCGCCACAAAGGCACGCGGAATCTGTGCCTTGGCGACCACCTGGTCGATAGCCTCGGTCACCGCGGCAAAGCCCGCAGCGTCAACGATAGGAGGCGTGGGCACGCTGGCCTTGGCAAGCAGGTTGCCGTCCTCGTCGAACAGGCCCTCCTTAACCGAAGTGCCGCCGACGTCGATGCCGATGTAGTACTGCTTAGGTTCCATGGGAGCCCGCCTTTCTCGTTTAAACATTGCCTGTATGGTACCGCTCCCAAGGCAAAAACCTACCAAAAAGGGACAGGTTTGTTTTGGCAGGTTTTATCTGGGAAAACGCGAATGGCCGCTTAACACGACATTACTCAGATGTTTATCTATTTAGAGCGCTCTAATTTATATGCAAAGCGACTTTTAATTATATCTTTCTCGAACTTTTTAAATATATAATAGGGATGCTTAGGTGTTAACTATACTTTCTTTTATACTCAACCAAGTTGGAAAGGAGGTTCCATGATTCCCAAATACGAGGCGATAGCTGCAGATATTCGTCGCACTATCGAGGATGGCGCTCTTAAACCGGGCGACAAGCTTCCTACCGTCGTTGAGTTCTGCAAGCTCTATAACGTTTCCAAAATCACCGTCAAACGAGCTATTGAACAAATCACCGAAGAAGGTCTTATTACCAGCCGGCGTGGATCGGGTACCTACGTTAAGGACACGGCGGGGCTTCCCGGCCAGGCGTTTTTCCAGGGCAAAAACGACCGTGCCCAGGGTTTTTCGTATGAGCACCGCGGGGAGAAGGTGACCTCGGTGGTCTACGATTTCTCGATCGTTAATCCACCGGCGGACATCGCAGCCCAGCTGGGAATTGCCGAGGATGACTTTGCCTATCACGTTGTGCGCGTGCGCCAGGCCGATGAGAAGCCCATCGTTATCGAGTACACCTACATGCCCCTCGAGCTGATTCCGGGGCTGAAAAAGAAGGACCTGTACGGATCGGTCTACCGCTTCATCCGCGAGCAATGTGGGCTGAAGATTTCGAGCTTCCACCGTACCATTCGCGCCGTGGCAGCAACCGAGGAAGAAGCCGAGCGTCTGGACACCAAACTTGGCTCTCCCCTGCTCGAGCTCACCCAAATTGGCTTTTTGGACAGCGGCGCCGCCTTTGAGTATTCGATCTCGCGCAACGTTGGCGACCGCTTTGAGTTGCACAACGTAACGTTGGCATAGGTTTTTGTAGTCACGCGGGCGCTCGTTTTGAGCTGTTTTGTGCAACGCCCGCGCAACATAATGGGGGTATGAATATGTCCGATTTGATTAAACTGACGCCGATCTTCCACGAGAAGATCTGGGGTGGCCGCCAGCTCGAAACCGTATTTGGTTACGACATTCCCGAAGGTCCCATCGGTGAGTGCTGGGCCATCTCGGCCCATCCCAACGGTGACTGCCAGATTGCGGAGGGACCGTACGCCGGCCACACGCTGTCGTGGCTGTGGGCCGAGCACCGCGAGCTCTTTGGCAACTGCGAGGGCAAGGAGTTCCCGCTGCTCATCAAGATTCTGGACGCCAAGGACGACCTTTCGATCCAGATTCATCCCAACGACGAGTACGCCGCCGAGCACGAGAACGGCAGCCTGGGTAAAACCGAGTGCTGGTACGTGCTGGATTGCGAGCCCGGCGCCACGATCATCGTCGGCCAGCGTGCTAAAGACCGCACTGAGGCCGCACAGATGATCAAGGACGGCCGCTGGGACGACATGCTCAACGTACTACCGATCCACAAGGGCGACTTTTTCCAGATTGATTCCGGTACCGTTCACGCCATCAAGGCCGGCACGCTCATTTTGGAAACGCAGCAGTCGAGCGACGTGACGTATCGTCTGTACGACTATGATCGCCCGGGCACCGACGGCAAACTGCGCCCGCTGCACATTAAGCAGAGCCTCGACTGCATCGACTTTGACGTCCAGGCCCCGGTCGATGGTACCGTGACCGCGCCCGAGGTGGACGGCGTGACCGAGCTCGAGTCTAACCCCTGCTACACCGTCGATCGCGTGCGTGTCGACGGCAGCAAGATCCTCGACCAGCGCTGGCCCTTCATGTGCCTGTCGGTCATCGACGGCGAAGGCACCGTCTGCGGCGACCCCGTCCACAAGGGAAGCCACCTGCTGGCCCCGAACACCGTCAGCTCCATCGACCTCGAAGGCAAGATGGAACTGATCATCAGCCACCTCTAGGTCGCAGCAACAACCAAAACGCAACAAGGGGCTCCCCCGTCCACCAACGGAGGAGCCCCTTATCCATATATATCAGCCCACCCGGCTCTCCAGATCAAAAAAGCGGACGAGCAGAGCGACGTTCGCAAGCAACGTTATCTAAGGACCTGGGCGGGCGTATGGGGCAACATCGATCGCGAGTTCCGCACGAGCCGGAGAGCACTTAATGTGCTCTCCGTGCGAGCAGGACTGCCCGAGCAGGCGATGTTGCCCCATACGCCCGCCCAGGTCCGCCGGGATCACGACAGCTTGACGATCGGAGCAAAGCCCTTCATAAGCTTTTTGGTCTGGCCGGTCTTTTCGAATTGGACCTCGATCATGTCTCCGACGACCGAGAGCACGGTACCCGTGCCAAAAGTCTTGTGGCTCACGGTATCGCCCGCGGCAAAGTCCTGCGATGCGCTGGCACGATCGACCTTGCGCTCCACCGTCGGGGACACCTTGGACGACGGCTTTTTGGCTCGCGGCGCACCCGAACCAAAGGTCGAGGCAACACGGCCGGCATCGGGCGAAACCCCACGATGGCGCTCGGTCCCGTAGCTGCTGCCGCCAAAGAAATCGTCAAAGCTCGATCCACCACGTGAACCAGAACCGCCGGTCGAGCGCGTATGCGAACCAAACACCTTGCCGCCATACATGTCCGAGCCCATACCCGATCCAAAGGTGCCGTGTCGGTCGCCGCGTTTCTCCCAGCCCGTGCCCTCAAAACCGGCAGAACCGATGCCGCTAAACTCGATATCCTCAAACGGAATCTCGTTGAGGAAGCGCGAGCGCGGGTTGGCAGAGGTCGAGCCGTAGGTGCGACGCGTGGCCGCATAGGTCAGGAACAGGCGCTTGCGAGCACGCGTGATGGCGACGTAGGCCAAGCGACGCTCCTCCTCGAGCTTGCCCGGATCGTCACTACCGCCAAAGTCGTGCACGTGCGGGAAGATACCCTCCTCCATGCCGGCCACGAACACCGCCGGGAACTCCAGGCCCTTGGCGGAGTGGATGGTCATCATGGTAATGGCATGCGTCTCGCCGGCCAGGGAATCCAAGTCGGAGCGCAGGGCCAGCCACTCCATGAGCGCCGGCAGCGCCTTACAGGTGAGCGGACCGTAGGTGCGCTCGATCTCGTCGGCATGCACGGCACCCGCCGGCATCTCCGTCGGCGCGGCATACGCGTTGCCCGCGATGGCGGCGGCCAGGGCATCCTGCGGAGACAGCGCCGGAGCGGCCAAGCTATCGAGCGGATTGGAGCCCGCGGCGTCACGCGCGCCAACGAGCGCCTCAAACGAGGATACCGGGGCAGATGGCCCCGGTTCGGGCGCAGGCGCGCTCACCACGACAGGCTCGGGCTCGGCGCTAGCAGGCACATCGGCAACACCGGCAGCGCGCAGCTCTTCCAAGCTCTCGAGCGTACCTTCGATATCCTCGTGCGTCTCCTCAAATTCGGCGGCGACGCCCAGGAATTCCTGGATGTTCTCGGCGCGGCTCTCGGACTCCATGGTGCCCTCGGCGCGGAAAGCCTGCAGTAGGCCCGTCTTATCGACAATCATCTCGACAACGTCCTTGAGCTCGCCGTCCATGCGGCGACCCTCGCGCACCAGCGACACAAAGCTCGACAGGCCATTGCGCACCTTGGCGCTAAACATACCGGTCTCGGCGCACGCGATCTCGCAGGCCTGGAAGAACGAGCAGCGGTTGTCGCGCGCCAGCTGCTCGATCTTTTGGATCGAGGTGGAGCCGATACCACGGCGAGGTGTGTTGATGACGCGCTTGACGCTCATCTCGTCGGCCGGGTTCACGATCATCTTGAGGTAGGCCATGACGTCGCGGATCTCGGCACGGTCGAAGAATCGCGTGCCGCCCACAATCTTGTAGGGCACGCCCGCGCGCAGGAACATATCTTCGAGAATACGCGACTGGGCGTTGGTACGGTAGAACACGGCGATGTCGTCGTAGCTCGTGCCCTTGGAGTGCAGCTTCTCGATCTCACCGGCAATCCAGCGGCCCTCGTCGCGCTCATCGCTCGCCTGGAAGGCCTGGATCTTCTCGCCATCGCCCTCGGCCGTAAACAGGCGCTTGTCCTTGCGCTGCGAGTTGTGGCGCACCACGGCGTTGGCGGCGCTCAGGATGTGACCCGTGGAACGATAGTTCTGCTCCAGCTTGACGGTCTTGCAGTTTTTAAAGTCCTTCTCAAAGTCCAAGATGTTGGTGATGTCGGCGCCACGCCAGCTATAAATGGACTGGTCATCGTCGCCTACGACCATGAGGTTTTGGTACTTGGCGGCCAGCAGGTTGGCGATCTCGTACTGGACGTGGTTGGTGTCCTGATACTCGTCGACGCTAATGTAGCGGAAGCGCTCTTGGTACTTATCGAGCACCTCGGGACGGGTGCGCAGCAGCTCGAGCGCGCGCACGAGCAGGTCGTCGAAGTCCATCGCATTGGCGGCGCGCAGGCGGCGCTCCAGCTCTAGGTAGACCTGCGCGGCCTTTTTGTCGTTGGGGCTATCGGCGCTCTTGAGCATGTCCTCGGGGCCGATCATGGCGTTTTTGGCCGAGCTGATCTTGCTGCGGATCATGTTGATGGGGAACTGCTTTTGCTCGATGCCGAGCGCCTGCATAATGTCACGCACCATGCGCTTTGAGTCATCGTCATCGTAGATGGTGAACTGGCCGGTGTAGCCCAGCAGGTCGGCGTCCTCGCGCAGCATGCGCACACACATGGCATGGAAGGTGCACACCCACATACCGCGGGTGCCGCTGGGGATGAGCGCTGCCAGACGCTCGCGCATCTCTGCCGCGGCCTTGTTGGTAAACGTGATGGCAAGAACCTGCCAAGGCTTAACGCCCAGATCGCCGAGCATATGTGCGATGCGGAAGGTCAAGACGCGGGTCTTGCCCGAGCCGGCGCCGGCGAGCACCAGCAACGGGCCCTCGGTGGTCAGGACGGCCTCGCGCTGGGCGGGATTAAGGCTGTCGATGTCGACGAGCGGCTTGGCGGGCTTGGGCGACGGCACGGGAGCGTCGTAGATGTCGAGCGGAACGAGCTCGGGCTCCGGCGCAGCGGGGGCGGTGTATGCATCGAACGGCACGGGTTCCGGCGCGGGCGGAACGGGTACCGTGGCGTTCTTTTCCCAGGGCAGGGGCTGGGTCATGGGCGACTCCTCATCTGACGGACGGCGCGCCTGCGGGCGGCGCCATAGTTTGAGCCGTACCAGTATACCGAGCCGCGCGGACACCGACGCAAATCACACCACGACTCCGTGCGCCACCGTCAGGCCCGCCCCAGCGGATTTGGTGCAATGGAGCCACCGATGTCACGGCAACGGCAGCGAGCGGCGGCCAGAACGAACAAATTGGCATGAAAAGAGGGCGGCATAGACCTTTTGGTCATGCCACCCTCTTTGAATGACAAGTTGTCGTTCTGGCCGCCGCGCAGCGTCAACCAAGTTACAGGCCGAGCATAGGCTCCAAGACGAAGAAGTACGCAAGCACCACGATGCCCAGAATGATGCGGTAGACGCCGAAGCACTTGAAGTCGTGACGGCGGACGAAGCCCATAAGCCACTTGATGGCGATGAGCGAAACCACAAAGGCCACAACGCAGCCCACGCCCAGGATGGCGACCTCGTTGGCACCGAACGTACCGCCCTTGATGAAATACTTGACCAGCTTGAGCGCACTCGCGCCAAACATGACAGGGATGGCCAGGAAGAACGTAAACTTGGACGCCACCGAACGCGTGCAGCCCAAAAGCAGGCCGCCGATGATGGTGGAACCGGAGCGCGACGTGCCCGGAATCAGCGAGAGCACCTGGAAGCATCCGATGCCCAGTGCGGTCTTCCAACTCAGGTCCTCGAGCGTGGTGATGGAACCAAAGTCCAGATCCTCGTCATCGCCCTCATCCTCAGCGGTAGCCGCGGCGGGCGCCGCAAAGTGCGCACCGGCGGGACGTCCACCCGACACCACAGCACGCGAACCAAACGAACCGGCAACGGCCATTTCCTCGCGCTTGTTCGCGCGCCAGTTCTCGATCACGATAAACAGCACGCCGTACACAATGAGCGCCAGCGCCACGACGGGAGCATTGTAGAAATGCTCCTCCATCCAGTCGTTGAGCGGCAGGCCGATCGCCGCGGCGGGAATGCAGCCGAGCACAATCTTGCCCCACAGCACCCAGGTGTCGCGACGGCCCTCCTTACCCTTGCTGGGCGAGAACGGGTTGAGCTCATGGAAGAACAGCACACAGACGGCCAGAATGGCGCCGAGCTGAATCACAACCAGGAACATATTCCAGAACGTCTCGCTCACGTTCATCTTGACGAACTCGTCCACCAAGATCATGTGACCGGTCGACGAAACAGGCAGCCATTCGGTGATGCCCTCGACCAGGCCCATGAAGGCAGATTTTAGAAGCTCGATGATATCCAAAGGGACCCCCTCGTTAGACACCCGCCGATATTGTTCTGCGGACGGTGCGGGCGATGTCCCATTATCAACCGTTCGGGCGCGCCTGCGCCTACCCTTACCAAAAAACTCGTCCGTTCACAGAATTGCGAGCGGTCAAACCGAAATCCTTGGGTATAACTGCAACAAGATAAAGTGTCCGGCGGCCAACGCGCCCGCGCCCGCCCGACGCACGAGCCCCGCGCCCGTGCGATAGACCAAGGAGGAAACCATGAACGAGGGCTACACCAAGGTATTTGTTTCACTCGACGGTACTGAGCAGCAGGATTTTGTGCTCGCACGCGCCATCAAGGTCGCCGCGAACAACGGCGCCAAGCTAATCATCGGCCACGTTATCGATTCCACGGCACTCGAGAGCGCCGGTTCCTATCCGGTCGATCTGGTCAACGGCCTAGAGGAGGCGTTTAAGAACTCCATCGCCAAGCAGCTCGAAGAGGCTAAGGCCAATCCCGACATCCCCGAGGTCGAGGTCATGATTCGCGCCGGCCGCATTCGCGAGACGCTTAAGGACGAGATGCTCGACGTGGTTAAGCCCGACCTGGTGCTCTGCGGCGCCCGCGGCCTGTCCTCGATCAAGTATGCGCTGCTGGGTTCGATTTCGACGTTCCTGCTGCGCAATACGGACTGCGACATCTTGGTCGTGAAGTAGCGTTGCTCCCACCGGCCGCGGGGCCTGCGGGGTTTCCACGGGCACGTCCTCGCCGCGTTGCGGCTGCGGGATGTGCCCTTAGGAAACCCCTCCCGGCCCCGCGGCCTTACTTCAGCGAGTTGTCTGATAGAAAAATGGCGTGCCGCCCCATTTGGGGCGGCACGTTTTGTTTGAGGCGGCACGTTTTTGTTTGGGCGGGCGTCTGCCGTGTGCGTTACTCAAAGTATTGGAACTTGTTCGTTGAAAAAGCGAATGTTACGACGAAGCCTTCGCCCGGCTCCGATGCCGCGGTGACGTCGATGCCCATCTTGGAGCACAGGCGCGCCACCAGGTAGAGGCCGATGCCCGTTGCACGCTTGGTGGTGCGGCCGTTGTCGCCGGTAAAACCCTTCTCGAACACACGCGGCAGGTCGGCCGCGCTCACGCCGCAGCCGTTGTCCGCAACGGTAAGCTCGATGCGCTCGCTTGCCAGGCCCTCGTCCAGCAACGCGCCCGAAAACACGATCTTCGCGCCGTCCTCGCACGCATATTTAATGCTGTTCTGAATGAGCTGGCCCAGAATAAACTCGAGCCACTTCTCGTCGGTAAAGACCTCGAAGTCGAGGTTCTCGCACACCGGGGCCACATGCGCCGCAATGAGCTCGCGCGCGTTGGCTTTAATCGCGCCCGTCACCAAGGTCTTAAGGTCCCAGCGGCGAATCAGGTAGTCGCGTTCCACGACTTCCGAGCGCGCGTAGTACAGCGCTTGATCGATATAGCGCTCCACGCGGGCAAGCTCGCGACCGAGGTCATCTACGCGCGACAGATCATCTTCGCTGCCGTCCAGGTTTTCCAAAATCAGATGGGCTGCCGCCAGAGGCAGCTTGGCCTCGTGGACCCAGCTCTCGATATAGTCGCGATAGTCATCGGTCTGGCGCCTGCCTTCGGCAACCTCGTCACAAGCGGCTTTGCCCACCCGGCGCAAGACCTCGTACTCGAGCTCGCCCTCGGCATAAGTCGGGCACTGCACCATCTCCTGCACCCATGCGGGGCTTTCCAGCTCCTCGGCCGCGCGCTCCAGCTGGTGCAAAAATCGACGACGGCGCGCGTACTCGATCACGATGCCGAGCATGCCAAAGATGAAGGACACGCCAACCGCCACGACCACGATGGAAACGGGTGCGCCGGCGACCGTCAGCACAAAGCAGCTCAGCAGCACGCCGCACGTCCACACGGCGACGGGAAGCAGCGCATCTTTAAAGAACTTGCCAAACGACATAGCCGGCCCCTAGACCGAATAGCCCTGGCCGCGATGCGTGGTCAAATACCCCTTGATGCCGATTTTTTCGAGCGTGGTACGCAGGCGGTTGATGTTGACGGTGAGCGTATTGTCGTCCACAAAGGCGTCGGAGTCCCACAGGTCCTGCATGATGGCCGAGCGCGAAACGATCTTGCCCGCGCGGCTCAGAAGCAGCGAGAGGATACGCAGCTCGTTTTTGGTGAGCTCGGTGCTGGTGCCCGTTTGCGTGTTGGTGACCATGGAGCGTGCGAGGTCAATCTCCAGTCCCTTGTGGACGAGCGTGCTGCGCTCGCCCGCCGCCGCGGTGCGACGCAGCAAGGCATTGATGCGCGCCACGAGCACACGGGCGCTATAGGGCTTGGGAACAAAGTCGTCCGCGCCGAGCGTCATGGCCATGACCTCGTCGATCTCGGTCGTGCGCGACGTGAGGACGATGATGGGGACCTCGGATTCGCGACGGACCTCATGGCAGATGTGCTGGCCGTCTTTGACAGGGAGCGTGAGGTCGAGCAGCACCAAGTCGGGCGCGGCGGCGAGAATATCGCGCGAGACATGCTCAAACGATTCGCAGGCCTCGATTTCAAACCCGGCGCGGGCAAGGATGTCGACAAGCTCACGACGAATGGGCTCGTCGTCCTCAACGACATAAATCAGCGCCATGTGTCCTCCCATTTCGCGTAACTTGCACCTTCCACACCATTATGCCCACGGCGTCGCAGCGATGCGACCCCGTGGGCACCTAATATGACAAAAGTGTTCGGTAGCCTTGAGAAAAAATAGGGGGCCTCGGTCCTAAACCGATCGACCCCATCACTTCGCCCTCGAGCCTCTACTCGAGCGTACGCATGTACGCAGAGATGGCATCCAGACCCTTCTGCAGGTCGTCGGTGTTATCGGAATATGCATAGCCGATGCGCATGCTCTTGGGCTCCTCGAAGCAATCGCCCGGGGTGACGAGCGCGCCGGACTTCTTAATCATGTCGATGCAGAACGTCCTGGAGTCGATGTCGTAATCGTAATACACGAGCGCGGTGGTACCCGCCTCGGGCTTGACAAACGACAGGTGCGGCTCGCTCTCGACCCACTTCTCCAGAACAGCAAGGTTCTGACGGACGATGCGACGGCTGCGCTCAAGGATCACGGAAGCGTTGCCCAGAATCAGCTCCGCCACCGTCTCGCTGAATATGCCGGCGGAAATCAGGTTGTAGTCGCGATGCGAGAGCAGCGCGCGACGAAGTTCCGGGCTCTTGGTGACCGCCCAGCCCAGACGCAGGCCGGCGAACGACCAGACCTTGGACATGGATGCGGTGACGACGGCCTTGTCGTACAGGTCGATCACGGACTCGCAGTACTCATCCGTCTGAGTAAGCAGACGGTAGACCTCGTCGCAGAGCACCCACGCGTCGTGTTTGCGCGCAACCTCGACAATCGCCTTGAGCGTATCGATGTCGAGCAGGGCGCCCGTGGGGTTGTCCGGGTTATTGATGCAGATGAGCTTGGTATCGTCGGTCACCAGGGCATCGAGCGCGTCGACGTCGACGTGGTAGCCGTTCTTGCGATCGAGCTGAAGGATATCGACCTTCGCACCGCACATCTCGGGAATCGAGTAAAGCTGCTGGTAGGTGGGCTTGACGGAGACTACATGATCGCCCGGTTCGACGAGCGTGGAAATAACCAGGGAGTTGGCACCGGTCGCGCCGTGCGTGGGCACGATATGCCCGGGCTCGACCGTCTTATAGAGACGCGCGACCCCCTCGAGGAAGCCGGGCTGCCCCTCGATGTCTCCGTAGGTGAATCGGCGCGAGCACAGGCTGTCGAGCCACGCCTTCTTGTCGGTGTTCGTAAGCTCGAACAGCTGGTCGAGCGTGAGGGAGTAGACGCACGTCTCCGCAACGTTGTGGGTGCACTTGGTCTCCCACTCGTTCATCCACTGCTCGACGGCGAAATCCTTAATCTGCATTGTCGTTTCCTTTCCTTGGCTTTCTTACAGTTCCACCACGGTGCCCAGCCCCGCCTCGACGGCGCGGCCGTAGGCAATTTTCGATGCCGAAAGGTCCTGAACGGCAATGCCCGACGTATCGAACACCGTCACCTGCTCGCCATCCGAACGCCCCGTGGCCGTGCCGGCGATGACTTCGCCGAGCTCCGCTTTGATGTTCTCGGGCGCGATGGCACCCTCGGCAACCGGAATCTCCAGCTCACCGGACGCGACCGATTGCTCGCGGTCGTCGACGTAAACAGCGGCGCGGGCGACAAGCGCCGAGGCGAGCTCCTGCTTGCCGGGCATGTCGGCACCGACGCAGGAGATATGCGTACCGGGGCGCACCCATGCATCGGGGATGATGGGCTTGGTCGCCGGCGTGATTGTCACGATGATGTCGGCCTCTGCCGCGGCACCTTGGCCGTCGGCCGTCGCCTCGATGGAATAGGTGGATGCCTCGCGAGCATGCTCGCAGGCGCCCAAGATATGGGCGACCTCGTCACGCATGCGCTCGACGCGGGCCTCGGGCGCGGCATCGGAAACCGGCTCCCACACCTTGACCTCGCTCACTTTGGGACAGGCGGCGAGCACGCCCGCCACCATATAGGTGCTCATATGGCCGGCACCCGCAACAAGCAGTTTGGACGCATCCTCCCGAGCCAGCCACTTGGCACCGAGCGCAGCGGCGGCACCGGTGCGAAGCCCAGTGACGGCGGAGGCATTAAGCAGCGCCAGTGGCTCGCCCGTCGCGTTGTCGCACAGCAGCGTGGTGCCAAAGATCTCGGGCAGCCCCTTTTTGGGATTCTGAGAGAACAAAGCAGTGAGTTTGAGGCCGAAGAGACCGCTTCCCGCCAACTCGCCCGAGCGGATATCCATATCGGCCACGCCGGGTTCGAACTGCTCATATACCATCGGCCACGCAACACCCTTGCCCGTTGCCTTCTGGCGATATGCATCCTCCACGGCAGCGATTGCATCCTCGATCGTCAGCACCTTGAAAACTTCCTCGGCCGAAAGCACCACCATCTGCCCCATCATCGCTCCTTTCAGCGAAAGCTTTACGTTGCTTCACTGTACGGTTTAGCAATGATGCCGCCAAGGATCATTTCTTGTTGGAATCTACAACGATTCTCAATCTGATTTTTCGTTCTATCAGCAGGTATTTGAATTATTTCTTGCATCAACGGCATACGGATGTGCGATTATCCTATTTATACCTGTACTAATTGTAGTGATTTACAAGGTGATGTTGATGCTATACACCATCTCGGACTTCTCACGGGAATATGAGGGGTCGGTTCGTCTAATCGCCGGCAGCGATGGCGTCTCGCGTGCCGTCTCCGGCGTCGGGATCCTCGATTATGAACTCATGCCCGGCCTCAAGAACAAGTACCAGCGCGTCAACTTCAGCTCAGACGAGATCGTCCTCAGCACCTTTCTCTATGCGAAGGACGACCCGTACCTCATCACTGAAGCCGTGAAATACCTCGTCGCCAAGGGAACGAGCGGTCTTATCATCAAAAACGTCCTGCACATCCCGATTCCCGACCAAGCCATCCGCTACGCCAACGCGCGGCACTACCCGGTCTTTCTCACGACCGACGACTCACTGTTCTTTGACGGCGTCATCTATGAGGTCAAACGGCATATCGAGCAGCTCGCGTCCATCGACTTCGCGCAGCGCGAGATCGATGCCCTAAGGACAGATGTATCGCCTGAGTCCATCTGCCGACGCATCCGAGGCCTCAACCCGTCATTTCTGGACGAAGCGGTCGCCCTGTTCGCATCGTTTGCAGAGCCCCTCGACCCGCGTACGTTTTTGCAAATCGAACGTCTCTGTGCAAAATCGACCCTCGCCGGATGCCACAACATGCTGGCACCCTATGACGGAGGTTTGTTATTCGTAGCGACAAGTGACTCGGAGCAGACGCTCGATGTGGAGCGAATCGTGCAGGCGCTCACGGAGCTCATCGAGACTAGCGGTATCGACGGCGGAGCGGAAGGGCTCGGCATCAGCGATATTCTGTTTGGAGACGAGGCTGTGGCGCAGGCGATCTCGCAGGCGATTTACGCACAGCGCCTATCTTGTCAACGAGCCGAGAGTCCCGTCCGCTATACGCAGCTCGGCATCCTGAGAACCGTGATGCCTTTTGCGGAAACCCCGGAGATGCGATCGTTCTCGGAGGCGATTCTCTCGCCGATACGCGAGCACGACAGTGAGCATGGCAGCGAACTGGAATCCACACTCGCCGCATTCATCGAGAACGACCGACGTATCGAGCAAACCGCCAAGCAGACTGGCCAGCACCCGAACACGATTCGATATCGCCTCGATAAGGTGACGGCTCTCACCGGACTGAGCTACAAATGCGCCCCGGAGATGGAGCAGCTGTCGCTCGCCTACGCCATCGAACGCGCTCGCTCGCTTCAGTAAGCCCACCCCACCTTGAGGTTAGGAGCGGCGGGCGCGGAGCTTTTCGTAGCCTTCGGCGAAGAAGGCGACCGTGGCGGCGTCGGCCTCGGCGGCGTCCGTCTCGGCGGCAGGGACCACGCCGTGTTCGTCGCTCACTAGGAACAGCGCGCCCTTAAGCTGAGCGGGAATATCTACGCGCGTGACCGGGATGCCCTTGGTCTGGGCCAGCTGTTCGATGAGCGTCGCCGTGCCGCACAGGCACTCGTCCGCCGGCGCCACAAAGGCAAGCTCGCCGTTGTTGACGGCGGCGAGCAGCTCGGGCGCCACGCCGGTCTCGTCGGCCTCGGAGCGGGCCTCGGCGGAGCGGGCACGCAGTACCTTGGCCGACGTATCGGCGAGCGGCTCGTACTCCCCCACCGTCATGGCGGCGTTGCCGTTGATGTCGATCACCAGCATGAGCACGCCGTCGCGTGCGGTGTAATCGCCCTCGGCAAGCGACCACTCAACGTGCTGTTTGGCCCAGCTGAGCATGTTATGGGTAAGCGGCTCGCCCCGCACCAGGCGCTCGGACAGCGCGCGGATGTGGCGGTTGAGCATGGGCACCTTTTTGTTGGACATGCGCCAACGGCAGACAAGCGCGGGCTTGTCGAGCGTAAACTTCTCGACCGCCTCCTGATTGGCGCAAAAGTCCTCGTACGCACGCTGATCCTCGGCATTGCCAAACAGCTCGGCATCATCCACAACGGCCATATCCAACCTTTCTCAAAAACATACACCGCACCGTTATACCCAAAAAAGCCGCCCGCACCAACCGGCACGGACGGCAATAGATAGCTTTAGTTCGGGGCGAGCCAATACCGCTGGTGGAGCATAAGCCAGCGAGCCGGACCCAAGTGCCTCAGGTCGCTGCGAAAGAGGAGCGACGCGTACTTCTGTACGCGAGCGACGGTTTGAGCGGCGAGATGAGGTGCTTGGGGCCGGCGCAGCGTCGAGCAGTTACGCGGTTTGGTAAAACCGCGTAACGATATTAGTGCCTAAAATGCCTGGCCCCCGTGAAGACCATCGCAATGCCATGCTCGTTGCAGGCCTGGACGCTCTCGTCGTCGCGCTTGGAGCCGCCGGGCTGAATGATGCAGGTCACGCCGTGCGCGGCAAGCACGTCGACGTTGTCGCGGAACGGGAAGAACGCATCGCTTGCACAGGCAAAGCCGCCCTTCTCCACGCCCTCGCGCTCGCAGAAGTCCTCGGCGCGCTCGCAGGCAAGCAGCGCAGAGTCAACGCGGTTGGGCTGACCCGGGCCCATGCCAATGCCGGCCTTACCCTTGGAGACCAGGATGGCGTTGGACTTGACGCCCTTGCAGACCTTCCAGGCAAACTCGAGCTCGGCCATCTCGGCGTCGGTGGGCTTGCGGTCGGTGGGGAACGTGAAGGTCGCGGGGTCCTCGGTCACGTGGTCGACTTCCTGCACCAGCATGCCGCCGTCGACGGAGCGCAGCTCCACCTGGGCACCGTGGTCCACGCCGCCGGTAGCCAGCACACGCAGGTTGGGGCGCTTGGCCATGCGCTCGAGCGCCTCGGCAGTGTAGCTCGGAGCAATGATAACCTCGACGAACTGCTTGTTCTGATCGGCAAAGTGCTCAACCAGCTCATAGGGAACCTCGCGGTTGCAGGCGATGATGCCGCCGAAGGCGCTCTTGGGATCGCAGGCGAAGGCGCGGTCGTAGGCGGCCGTGATGTCCTCGGCCACGGCGGAGCCGCAGGGGTTCTGATGCTTGAGGATCACGCAGGCCGGCTCGTCGAACTCGCGGACCAGGTTCCAAGCGGCGTCGGCATCCAGATAGTTGTTGTAGCTGAGCGGCTTGCCCTGGATCTGCTCGGAGCCCACGAGCGGGAACTGCGAGCTCGCGGTATTCTCGCAGCCCTCGGCAAAGCGATAGACCGTGGCCTTTTGCTGCGGGTTCTCGCCATAGCGCAGGTCGTCGACCTTCTCCAGCGAGATCTCGAGCTTGGCAGAGGTGTCCGCCACGTCGCTTGCCTGGGCGGCAAGCCAACGGGAGATAGCCGTGTCGTAGGCGGCGGTGGTCTGGTAGACCTTCACCTGCAGGCGACGACGGGTGGAAAGCGTGGTGCAGCCACCGGTCTCGCGCATCTCAGCCAGGACGGCATCATAGTCGGCCGGGTCGGAGATGACGGTAACGCTCGCGGCGTTCTTGGCGGCAGAGCGCAGCATGGAGGGACCGCCGATGTCGATGTGCTCGATGGCATCCGCGAAGGTGACCTCGGGGTTGGCGACGGTCTTCTCGAACTCGTACAGGTTGACGACGACCAGGTCGATCAGCTTAATGCCGTGCTGTGCCGCCTCCTGCATGTGCTGCTCGGAATCGCGGCGGGCCAGCAGCGCGCCGTGAACCTTGGGGTGCAGGGTCTTAACGCGGCCGTCCATCATCTCGGGATAGCCCGTGAACTCCTCGATGGGGGTTACGGGGACGCCCGCGTCCTCGATGGCACGAGCCGTGCCGCCCGTAGAGATGATCTCGACGCCAAAGTCATCGACCAGCGTCCGTGCGAAATCGACGACGCCCGTCTTATCGGTAACCGAGATCAACGCGCGTGCGATCTTCACATCAGATCCCATGCAGTCCTCCTGTCTGGTACGCCGCCGTGCTCTGTGAGCCGGTGATACGTCGATCTGCAGCGCTCGCGCAGCGGCATTGAAAATACTGATTCAATGTAGCGCATCGAGCGCATCGATGCACCCCGCAACGGGCGCATATGCAGAAAAAGTTTGCGAGCGGAGGGGATGGGCACGGCACCGGGCACGGTGAGTTCATGGAACACAGGGGCACCATAATTAGATGCCAATAGCGTGGTAGAACTGTGCTCGATATGCATCCGCAAAAGAAAGAGGCACCATGGTCTCGCGGGTTCTCTACCGACCGTTTGATACCGAAGACTTCGACGCCATCGCGCTGATTCTACAGCAGCTTTGGCATGACAATTCGGATAACGATGAGTACAACCGCCTCGAGGCCGCGTGCGACCTTGCCTACTGCCTTTCGTCTTCGACGTTTTCGCAAGTTGCCGTAATCGACGGTCAGGCGCGCGGCATTGCGCTCGCGCGTGCGGGACAGAGCTCCGGCGCCACCGTTAAGGAACATTGGCTGGATACCGAACGCGCACTGCTATCGCAAATGCGCGAGCTGGAGCCCGATGCCTGCGCCGAGTATCTCTCGTTTGTGCGCGCAACCATCCGAACCAACAACCGCCTGCTCGAAAGCAGCCCGTTGCCACACGACAACGAGGTCACGCTGCTTGCCGTAGATCGCGACGTCCATGGCCTGGGCGTTGGCTCGGTGTTGCTCGACGCCGCAGTCTCGTACCTATCCTCGCGCGGGGCGACGAGGGCGCACCTGTACACCGACTCCAACTGCTCGTGGAAGTTCTACGAGCTGCATGGCTTTAAGCGCACGGCCACGCACCGCGCCAACCGCGAAGAGCGCCGTCACGACATGCCGCGCGAAAGCTTCCTCTACGAACTCGACCTAACAGCCTAGGCCCAGCAGCCATACCTAGTCATTTAGGAACGTCCCCAGTGACTAGTCGTTGGGGACAGTCTTCGTAGGTAGCGCATAAAAAGGGATGGGCTTCCCCCGACGGCTGTCGAGAAAAGCCCATCCCATAATTTACGACCGTTAGAACGTTCCGCCGCCGCCTCCGCCGACGCCGCCACCGCCGCCACCGGAAAAGCCGCCGCCGCTGCCGCCGCTCGAGCTATCGGAACTCGAAGCCAGCTCACGGATGCTCTCGTGATACACGTCATCGAACGAATCGAGCGGAGACTCGTTGCCGTAATGATGGTAGTACCACCAGTAGCAGGGATAATTGTCATAGAAGCCGTCGGCCTCGCGCACCTCGGGCGGCACGGCCTCGGCAAGCTGACGCAGCACTTCCTTGGAAACACCCAGCGCCACGCCCATCACCAGCAGCTTGTTCCACAGCACCAGATCGCCGGGGACGGCTTCCTTTAGACGCGTGAAGTCCTCGAGCCAATGCTTAAGTGCCTTGCAGCGAGCCGCCACCTCGGCGCCCTCCGGCGTAAAGCGGCGGAACGTAAGGCCCACGCCGATACCCACCAGCACAATCGGCACCGAGATAACCGCGGCGGTAATGTTCGCCTGCGCGCCATCGGTAAAGAAGATGGATCCCACGGGAACAAAGGCAATCAGGATACCAAGAACCAGGCAAAACACCATTGCAACAATGCCGTCCGAGGCAACGTACTCGCTATCGGCCAGCTTGCCCTTAACGGTGTTCTGATAGTCCTCGAGCTTGTCGCCCACGGGTGTAGCGTGCTGCTTGACGTAGTGCTGCAGCTCGTCGAACGTGCGCGAGCGATCGCCGTTCTCGTCAGGCTTAGCACCGGCAAAGAAGACCTTGAGCACCATGTGGTCAATGCCCTTGGCCGACTTCCAGCCCGCATCACTCACCGTCACGCGATACGTCTGCTCTTCTTTTTCACGCCCCAACAGACCCTTCTTGGCCTTGGTCACGGTCGCCTGCTCCAGCTTGATCACACGGTCGTCAGTGAGCTTCATGAGCGTGGCGATATATGCCTGATCGGGCACCTCGTTCCAGCTCATGAGGGCCGAAAGCACGGCGGGATGGTCGGCCGAAGGCACATCGCGGAAATATTCGTCCTGGAAAAGCGGCTTGGGCTTGCGCTTGCGCAGCTTGAGCATAACGATTGTGCCGGTAAAGGCCACCGCCGCAACAACACTTAGCACGGCAAGTGCATTGGCAATCATGCGAGCGTGAGCGCGGCGGGCGTTAGCTTCGTCGGCCCATTCCTTCTCTTCGCTCAGGATCGTTGACATGCGCTCTTCGCCCGAAGCGGCAAGCTGCGGCACCCAGTCGCTAGGGAAGGCGATGCGTGCCTCGGCGAATTCGCCCTGATGCACGCAGGGAATGATATAGGTGACCATGGGTTCGTCCGCATCGAGCGATACATCGCCCGTCAGCGGGCCGTGGCCCCATGCGCGGAAGTTATCGCCCTTGACGGCCGCCGTCCCGGCAGCGGCATTTGCGAAGTACACTTCCATCTCAACGTCATCGGAGTCCGCGGACCAGCCGTCGCCCACAAACTTCCAGTAGAGCTCGGCGGTATCGGCCCAGTTCATGACCGCACCGGTCATGGTGTAGCTCACGTAATAGATCGCGCTGTCGCCGCTCTCGTGGGGGCTGAACACCTTAATCCTTACGCCGTCACCGGTCTGCTCGACCGTGTAGACGCCAGAGTCGCCCTTGTTCGCGCTATCGACTTTGTTAAACGCGGTGTCCTCTTCCTCGACACTCAGCACGTCGACGCCCGCCGTGCCGCCCTGCTGGTTGGAGCCCGTATTGATCTCCCAAAACACGCCGTTGATGTCGTCGTCGAAATCAAACTGGCGTCCCTCGACAACGGTCAGCGATCCATCGGCCTCGACCGTGGCACTGATATAGGTCTGGGTCATGGAGTAGCCGTCGGCGTGCGCGGCGACAGGCAGCAGCAACAACGCAAGCGTGACGAGCACGCAGACGGAAGCGAATCGCGCAAACAGGTGGCGCTGCCGGCTGACTTTGGCGGCGAGGGTGTTCATAGGCACATCCTTTGTCTGTAAAACCAACAGCGCCATTGTCCCACGTTTGCGGGTACGCATGGCGAACATCTAGGCGACCGGAGCGCCAAACGGGATGAAAGTCACACCAGCACCCCGGCAGCTAGTCATTGGGGACGTTCTTAAATGACTAGTCATTAGGGACACCCTTGGCATAGCCCGCCCCGGCAATAGATACCACTTCACAGCTCCGTCACAGGTGTAGCGGCTTTGTGTGGGCGCGGCACGCGCTGATTGAGCCGCCAGCCGAGGGGCATAAAGCAGTTGAGCGAAAACGGTTTGCCCCTTTGCCGTTCGCTCGAGGATCATGTCCCCCTTTTCCGCGGAAACCCCGGCAGTTGCGAAGAGCTGCCGGGGTTTCTGTCGTTTGTGAGGCTAAGTCGGTACGCAGCGATCGAGACCTTGAGCCGCAAACCCACCGTGCGCAATGCGTACCGCCGCCAACTTGTGAGCGCAGCAACGCCTTCCCTGCCAAGCCCCGCGCTATACTCGTCCGCATGGATATCAACGCACGCAACATAGCAACACACGCCGCGGACGCACCAGCAACGGCAGCGCCCACCCCCGTCGTGGGCCGCTTTGCCCCGTCGCCCTCGGGCCGCATGCACTTGGGCAACGTGTTCAGCTGCCTGTGCTCGTGGCTTTCGGCCCGCAGCCAAGGCGGCAGCATCGTGCTGCGCATCGAGGACCTGGACGATCGCTGCAAGCGCCCGGAACTTGCCACTCAATTGATTGACGACCTGGCCTGGCTGGGACTGGAGTGGGACGAAGGCCCCTACTACCAGCACGATCGCCTGGATCTGTACGAGGACGCCCTGCGTCAGCTGCAAGACGCCGGCCTCACCTATCCCTGTTTTTGCACGCGTGCCGAACTCCACGCCGCGAGCGCGCCGCACGCGAGCGACGGCACGCCCATCTACCGCGCCGCCTGCCGAGACCTTTCTGCCGAGGAGGTTGCCCGCCGCAGCGCCCTGCGCGCTCCGGCCACGCGCCTGCGCGTACCCGCCGTCGACGACCTCGCAAACGATGTGATCGAATTCGTGGACCGCACGTATGGAGCCCAATGCGAAGCACTCGCCACCGAATGCGGCGACTTTTTGGTGCGCCGCAGCGACGGCGTTTTTGCCTACCAGCTAGCCGTGGTGGTCGACGACGCTGCCATGGGCGTCACCGAGGTCGTGCGCGGATGCGATCTGCTGGGCTCCACGCCGCGCCAAATCTACCTGCAGCATTTGCTGGAACTTCCCACGCCGCACTACGCGCACATTCCGCTGCTCATGTCGCCGGATGGCCGCCGCCTTTCCAAGCGCGACCGCGACCTGGACCTGGGCGAGCTCCGCACCCGCTTTGGCGCGCCCGAGGCACTACTGGGCTGGCTCGCCGGGCAAACAGGCATCGCGCCGGACGCCACACCGCGCTCTGCCGAGCAGCTGGTCGAGCACTTTAGCTGGGATGTTATCCGCACGCATCGGGAAAACATCACTGTAACGGTCGAGTAGCCAGCCACCCCGCCCCTACGCGACATCCCAGGGCTGGAGTTCGTCGCCCAGGCGGACAATACAGTCGTAGAGCACGGTGTGGCACTCGGCTGGGTTGGCGTCACGATGAAAATGCCCGTAGTACCAGCGCTTGTAGTCCAGGTGGTCCTCCAGCTCGTCGAAAAACGTGGTGAGTCGATCGACATCGGGATAATTCCAGCCAGGTGCCGGGTAAAGCGTGGGCGAAAGCATGCGCGTGGAG